>JAILQA010000235.1 GCA_024699205.1 Treponema sp.
AAAAATAATATGACACCCAGTAGATGTCGAGGTGAATTTTTGTATAAAATAAAATGTACATGGAAAAACAAATTCTAAAGCTAACAGGCAATTCAAAAAATTATTATGATAATCTTCTGTATTTTTTTAATACACTTAAAAATACAGGCTTTATCAAGAATTTTTCTGAATGCGGCTTCTTCTGTGAGCTGTCCCAGAAAAAAAATATCTTTCCGATTTACGATTTTTTTCTGAAAAATGAAGTTTATCCAGAAATGTTTTATTTTAACAAAGATGATTTAAGTTTTTTTCATACGCAAGCCTCCTTTCCGATGATTTCAACAAGAATAAATCTTGTGTACGTTCCGGAAGATACAGATTGTCAGTTGTCAGAATTTTATCCAGAGCTGATAGAAAATCTGCAAGGATTAGTTATCCTTACCGGAATGAATTCTACCTCCGATGTTTTTAAGTCTCTTCACACCTGGAGCATTATTCTCCAGGATGACCGCATTATTTCTATTTAAATTCTATTTCAACCTGATTTTGCAAAGCAGGGGCAGGTGGTCTGAATAGCCTTCGCCTGTTGAAATTTTATATGGAATAGGAATTTTTCCGTCAGTCGCCCAGGGGGAAAAAGCAGCCGGTGCAAAAGACAGGATTTCAACTTCCCCTGAGGCAAAAACATGGTCAATCCGTTCCCATTTTTCCTGAAAACAGTAGCTTCCGATTTCGGTGGAAAGGGCGCCGTTTGCGCTGTACCAGGGGGAAAGGACGGAGATGGACTCTCTTTTTCCGAATCCGCTGCACCTTAAAAGAATATCGCCGGCGGTTTGCTTTTCTTTTACAAACCTACCGATATCCCTGTTAAAATCTCCGCAGGCAACCGCCGGCAAAATTCCAACGCTCTTTAACCCGATTAGACGGTCTGCAAGTAAAGACTCCTGCCAGTCTCGCCAAACCTCTGTATCTTCCTTACTCCCGCTCATCGATTTCCAATGATTTGCAAAAAGCACCAGCTCTCTGCCATCAATATCAATCGTAACCTGAATCAAATAGCGCATACTCGGATTTTCAACCTTATGAGTCCTGATATCCAGTGAATGACTTGTAAAATCAGTTAATTCATACTTCGACAAAATACCAATACCAATTCCCGTTCCTGCCGGTTTAGCAAAACACGAATAAGAGTATAAATTCGTTGCCTTCCAAGAAGTCCCTGACAAATAATTACTTACATCCTGCAAAATCCCTTCATTCTCAATTTCTTCAAGAACAAAAAGGTCAGCATTCAAAGCACTTATCACATTACACAAACGTTCCAACCGCGCAGAGTATTTTTCCCGGTTCCAGTTTCCGCTCTTCTGAAAATCACTGTACTCAGTTCCGTCCTTTTCTCCATCAAAAAAAGTCTGTACATTCCAGGTAACCAGTGAAAGAATGTCCCGATTCTGACCATTAAGATTCATTCCGCCAGACAAAGCATCTTCCGAACAGGAGCCACTACACGCTGTCAAAACAAACACAAGCACCAAAAAACTCAAAAATTTGATAATCTTCATACACCTATTTATTAGTCGAAAACGTAAAAAAATCGGAAGGAATTCAGGATAATTTTTTGTTATATTTTCATTCAGTTGTATTTTGTATAAATTTGATGTAGTATCTGAATACGTGAAATGCGTTAGGGATTGGAAGGGCGCAAAGCGTTCGCGGCGGTTGAGCGTTGGCGAAACTGCTGCGAATGGAGCGAAAGCGGAACCCTGGAAAGCCCGACTGACTGCCCCGGCAGGCAGGAACGCCCGTATAATTATTATTTGTATTTATAGTAAGAGGTTTTTTGTTTTATGGAAAAAGAAGTTCGTGTACGTTATGCTCCGTCTCCAACTGGAATGCAGCACATTGGTGGTGTTCGCACTGCACTTTTTAATTATCTTTTTGCACGTTCTCAAAATGGAAAGTTTATTCTTCGATTGGAAGATACAGACCGCACCCGCTATGACGAAAAATATGTTCAGAATCTTTATGACACTATGGCATGGCTTGGAATTGATTGGGATGAAGGCGGTGACAAGGGCGGTGATTTTGGTCCTTATGTTCAGAGTGAGCGTTTTGAGCTTTATAAAAAATATGCATACGAGCTTGTAGAAAAGGGTGAGGCATATTATTGTTTTTGTGATGCTGAACGCCTTGAACGAATCCGCAAAATTCAGACTGAAAATAAGATGGCTCCTGGTTATGACCGCCATTGTCGTACTCTTACTCCTGAGGAAGTAAAGGCAAATCTTGATGCAGGAAAACCTTATGTAATTCGTCTTAAGGTTCCGCTGGAAGGTGAGACAAAATTCTCTGATCATATTCTTGGTGATATTGTATGGAAGAATGAAGATATTTCTCCTGATCCTGTTTTGTTGAAATCTGACGGTTTCCCAACTTATCATCTTGCAAACATTGTTGATGATCATTTTATGAAAATCAGTCATGTTATGCGTGCTCAGGAATGGATTCCTTCTACTCCTCTGCATGTTCAGATGTATCGTTCTTTTGGTTGGGAGCATCCTGAATTCTGTCATCTTCCAATGGTAAACGGTTCTGATGGAAAAAAATTGTCTAAACGCCATGGTTCTACATCAGTTAATGAATTCCGTGCCCGCGGATATCTTCCACAGGCAATTGTAAATTATGTTGCAATGCTTGGTTGTTCTTATGAAGAAGGAAAAGAATTCTATACTCTTGAAGAACTTGCAAAATCCTTTAAGCTTGATCATTTGAACAAGGCTCCTGCCGTATTCGACTATAAAAAGCTTGAATACTACAACGGAAACTATATCCGCCAGCTTTCTACAGAAGAATTATATAAGTGGACTCTTCCATTTATTACTGGAACCGGCGATGCTACACTTGAAATAAATCCTGAAAATCCTCAGCCAAAACCAAATGTTGGTCCTGAGTTCTCTGGTGTTGCTCTTGGCCAAGACGGTCGCCCATACTGTGTAGACAAGTCTATGAATATGTCGAGTGATGATGTGGAGAAAACTTTGCTTGGGCTTATGCCTCTTATTCAGGAACGCCTCAAGTTCTTAACAGAAGCAGCCGAAATGGTTCACTTTATGTTTACAGAACCTGCTGTTCCTCCTGCAGATCAGATTATTCCAAAGCGCATTGACGCTGCTAAGACTAAGGAAGTTCTTGAAGCTGCAAAGGAATTTGTAGGCAAGGTATTTGAGCTTGACCACGAAGGTGCAGAAGAGTTTGCAAAGGCTAAGGCCGAAGAACTTGGAATAAAGCTCGGTGACTTTATGATGCCAATTCGTATGGCAGTTACCGGCAGCCGTGTTTCTCCTCCGCTTATTGGTTCAATTGCAGTTCTTGGAAAAGAGCGTTCTATCGCTAGAATTGAAAAGACAATTGCTACACTTTAGTTTTACATATGGTGGTTAAGCTTGACTAAACCACCTTTTTATGGCGATGCTGTTTTAGTGTCGCCTTTTTTTTTAGACAATATATTAGGAGTTTTATATGATTAAAAATCGGGCCGCATCCCTGACCTTGATAATCTTTATTTATGTCCTTGCTGCCTTCTGCGGACTTTTTACTTATAATTATCTGACAGACATTTATTCCTTTTCATATCAAGTGGCTCTCTTTATTGCTGATGTTCTTGCAACAGTTTTGGTTTTTATTTTCAGCTTGATTTTTAAGAATGCCTCTGTTTATGATCCATACTGGAGTGTTCAGCCGCCGGTGATTCTTGGAATTGCTCTTGCTAAGGTAAGCGGGACTGGAGCTAATGGAGGCGCTGGTCTTCTTTGCGGTCTTCTTTTTGCAGCAGTGCTTTTCTGGGCTCTGCGTCTTACTGCCAACTGGATTTATAATTTCGAGAGTTTTGAATATCAGGACTGGCGCTATGTCATGCTCAAGGAAAAATCGGGCAGACTTTATCCTCTGGTAAACTTTTTTGGAATCCATCTTTTCCCGACTTTTGTTGTATATCTTTGTGTTCTTCCAGCTGTAACTGCAATTGCTGAAGGGGCTGCTTTCCGTCCTGCATGTCTTATTTTTATAATTCTCAGCTTTCTTGCAGCAGTTTTTCAGGGAATTGCCGATGTTCAGATGCACCGCTTTAGAGCAAGCGGAGCGGGTGGTTTTATCCGTACAGGATTGTGGAAGCGTGGCCGCCATCCAAACTATGCCTGCGAAATCCTTATGTGGTGGGGAATCGGTCTTGCAAGTGTCTATGCTTTAGGTGGTCAGTGGTGGCTTCTTACTGGGGCTCTTGTAAATACTCTCATGTTTCTTTTTATCAGTATACCGATGGCAGATAAAAGACAGTCTCGCAAGCCAGGCTTTGTTGAATATAAAAAAGAAACCCGCCTGCTTTTTTAGTATAAATAGTAATAAATAGTATAAATATAAAACGAGGCCGTCTTTTATGATAAAAATACTTTTTGTTTGCCACGGAAATATCTGCCGTTCCCCAATGGCCGAGTTTGTAATGAAGGAACTGGTACGCCGTGCCGGCCGCGAGTCAGACTTTTTAATTGAATCAGCTGCTACCAGTCGCGAAGAAATTGGAAACGACATGCATTACGGAACTCGGACAAAACTCCGCGAACAGAATATTCCATTCAGCCGCCGTGCCGCCCGTCAGATTCGTCCGAATGATTACGATAAGTACGACTATCTTATTGCCATGGACGATGAAAATCTTTATTACATGAACCGTTGCTGGGCTAACGACCCTGATCACAAAATCAAAATGCTTCTTTCCTTCGCAGGAAAAGACCGCGATATTGCCGATCCCTGGTATACAGGAAACTTTGACCAGACTTTTGAAGATGTATTGGAAGGGTGCCAGGCTTTTCTCTCTCTTTATCTTTCTGGAAAAATAAGGTAATAATATAATTCGGGAGATTAAAATGGACTTTTACAGTAAAAACGATGTAGCACCCGTACCGCCAATGGGCTGGAACAGTTACGATTATTACAACACAATGGTAAACGAGCAGCAGGTTAGGGCAAATGCTGATTATATGGCAAAAAACTTAAAGCAACATGGCTGGGAATACATAGTTATAGATATTCAGTGGTCAGACCCGGCCGCCGGAACAAGAAACGGAGAAAATATTCAGTATATTCCATTCAGTCGTTTTAATGTTGACCAGTATTCACGTCAGATTCCTGCCGAAAACCGTTTTCCAAGCAGTAAAGATGGTGCCGGCTTCAAACCACTTGCAGATTATATTCATTCTCTTGGCTTAAAGTTTGGTATTCATATTATGAGAGGAATCCCACGTTTTGCCGCCCATGAACATCTCCCTATAAAAACTCACGACGGCACTCTTGTAACTGCTGATCAGATTGCCTGTGCATATTCAACCTGTGCCTGGAATCCTGATATGTACGGTGTTGATTTTAAAAAGCCTTACGCACAGGATTATTATGATTCAATTTTTGAATTGTATGCTCAGTGGGGAGTTGATTTTGTAAAAGTTGATGATATCTGCCGTCATGTAAAAGAGCCGATTTACGAAAAGGAAGTAGAGATGATGGCCACCGCAATTAAAAACAGTGGACGGGCAATGGTTCTTTCTTTAAGCCCTGGACCTGCTGTGATTGAAAAAGCCCATCATTATAAAACCTTTGCAAATATGTGGCGTATTACCGACGATTTTTGGGATGACTGGAAATTGTTAAAAGCAATGTTTGAACGTTGTGAAGTATGGCAGTCACATTCTGGAGAAGGAAACTGGCCTGATTGCGATATGCTTCCAATGGGTAAGCTTGGTTATGGCTGGGCTGCCTTTGATGCAAAAGAGAAGGGCTGGAACTGCAAGTTTACAAAGGAAGAAACCCGAACTATGATTACTCTCTGGTCAATCTTCCGTGCCCCGCTTATGATTGGTACCGATTTACCTCAGCTGGATGATTTTAATTTAAGTCTCCTGACAAATGACGAAATTATCGCTATGAATAAAATTCCTTATCAGGCTTTCCAGAGCTCCAGCAGCTGTAATGAAGATATCGTTGTCTGGGTAAATGAGTGTGAAGATAATATTTCTTATTATGAATGTTATTTCAACCTGAGCGAAAAGCCGCAGACCATCAAAATGAACCTTACACTAGGAAAAGACGACAATATCCGCGATTTGTGGGAACATAAGGACTTAGGTGCAAAGGCTGAGTTTGTGCGGGAACCTCATGCATGCAAAGCCTTTAAGATTACTGTTACTCAGTCTTAATTTTACACCCCACCGACAGCGAAATCCCTGGCATTGGATAATCTTCTATAGATTCATAGCTTGTATTCAAAAGGTTATCCAGCCGCAGGTAAGGAAGAATTGTCAGTTCATCTGCACTGGTGCCATCAACTGATTCCTTGCGCTTTTTAATTTTTACCTTAAACTCTGATTGCAGCGAAAGATTAAGTAAAAAATAGGGTTTCAGATAAGAAATATTCAGATTTGAAACATAACGCTTTCCAGTGTAATTGAAATCCGCACACAGCGAGCTTTTGGGAAAGCGATTGGAAGCAGGAAAATTGCACTGAAAAGTCAGACCACCGACAAAATCAGGAGTCCACATAATTTTGTTTCCATAATCTGATGATCCTTTATCCAGAAGCTTTGTATAAAGATATTCGCAGTTTCCTTTTAAAGTGATTTTTTCCTGCCAGAAAGTTTTTTCAAAATTAAAATCCACTCCAAGATAAAAGGCACTTGCAACATTCATCGGCTTCCAGGTGTCGTCACTATATGCCCACTTGATTTTGTTTTTAT
>JAILQA010000246.1 GCA_024699205.1 Treponema sp.
CATTTATGCTTCCCATATCATTTACAATTAGTGCGACACGACGGGTTTCCTGTCTGAGCAGATTATTTAATAGGGTTGTTTTCCCTGAGCCAAGGTAGCCTGTAATAAGCACGACCGGTTTTTTATTTCTTTTTTTCATAGCGGTTCCTTTTATTTTTCAGTGTTCCACATTCTTTTACGTACGTGAATTTGAGAATGATTATCAAATTATATAAATTACAAAGAAATTGTCAATTGAATTTGAGAATAAGTTTCAAATTTTATTTAAAATAATTGCAAAAGGCAGTTGGGCAGGTAAATAATTTCACACCTGCTTTTTTATATCTTACCTTACCAAAAATGCAACTTACCTAAAAGCCGCTTGTTTTCTCACGCATTTGCTTTTATTATGCAAATATAAAATGAATATATAAACTGAATGTACAACTGAATGCAGGAGATTTTGGAGGTTGATATGCGTCAGAAAAAAGGAGGCCGTATGCTTAGTAAAATTATAATAGAGGTTTTGAAATTTCTTGGAACCGCTCTTATTATCACAACAATTGTCGATATCTTTTTGATGGGACCTTTACTGCCGCATTTTGCAGGTAAGTCAAAGCTTTCAGAATTTTTTGTAAGTCCACGTGCTGAAACTCTTCGTACTCCAGATGCTTCATATTTTGAATTTCAGAAAAATGGTGGATGTGCTGGTTTTTCTTCGGCCTTTGTGCTTAGACATTTAGGTTATGCTGCTACAGGTGATGAGACTTTTAAAGAAGTTCCTTATCAGATGAAGGGAGGTGCCGGCGTACCAAAAGGAATATCTGGCTTTTTCAAAAAACGGGGAATAAAAATGACTGCATGTACAGGAAACTTTAATGCACTTAAAAAGGAACTTGAACGCGGAAATCCGGTGATTGTTGTAATCCGTTCTTTTGTTGGAAAAAATGATTTGCATTTTGCCTGTGTTACCGGTTATGACCAGGAGAATGTTTACTTTGCAGATTCAATTCAGAGTTGGGTAAATGTCGATAAAGACGGCAATCCTGTTCAGCCTGATCTTGAAATGCCTGCCAGTGCAAATGAAAGGGTTTATTATAATCGAGCAGTTCCTGTTTCTGAGTTTAAAAAACTTTGGAACACATCAATGTTAAAGATGCCTTTATATAGAAACATTTTTTTTGTACAATCTAGATAGATAATATTAGAGGTAAAAAAATGGAAGAAAAAAAAGATGATATCAGGGTAGGTTATCCTGACTGCTGTTTTATGGTAAACGGCAATTGGTTCAGATACAGAACAGGTGCAATCATAATTGAAGATAATTCCTTTCTTGTAGTGAAAAGTGAGACATCACCTTACTATTATACAGTAGGCGGTGGAGTTCATATGAACGAAAAATCAGAAGATTGTATTGTCCGCGAAGTTCGTGAAGAAACCGGCGTTGATTATGAAATAGATCGTCTTTCTGTAATTTGTGAAAACTTCTTTACTGAAAAATCCCTTGGTTACGATAATTTGAATTGTCATGTAATTGAGTTTTATTATCTTATGAAGAGCCGGGGAAAAAAGGATGCAAAATGCAGCAGTGTGGGATGGGATAATGCAAAAGAATCAATTGACTGGATTCCACTGGACAAAATTGCTGAGACCGACATTAGACCTGCTTTTTTGCGCACCTATATGAAGGATATTCTTGAAAAGAAAAGTGTCATCCACATAATAAACGATGACCGAAAATAAAATGTAAAGACTCAGTGACAGTAATTGCAGCATCCGCGTGCTGGTTTTGACTTACTGCTTTTGACTTACTTGTTATAACAACTTTGTATCAATATAATTGACATTATGAAGCAACTTGATAATTCTACAATTTTGAAGCTCGCAATGGAGCAGCAGGCATTTGATTCTAACTGTAAGCCTGAAGATTTTTTACGTACAGAAAATGTATTTACTGAGTCGATAGCTAATCCAAATGCCCACCGTTATCTCAAACTACCGCTGGTTATGGATCTTACTTCTTTTGGAAATAATGTTGTTCTTTCTGGTCGAGCTGATTTGTTGCCGGAATTTATGACAGTGATTAATTCGCAAGCGGCAGCTTCGGCTTATAAGTGGTTTGAATCTCCTTTTATGTATAAACTGAATGAAATTCTCGCAAAGGCTGATTCACGAATTTGTTTTATGGCCGATTATTTTCTTCCTGATGTTGATAAGATTTTTGAAGCAGGAAAACTTTTTGACAGTAAAATTTATAGCAAAGAATTTCCATATGAACTTAAAATTCTTACTTACGAGGATTTACGGGGGCTTTACACAGAAGACTGGGGAAATGCCCTTTGTGCAGACCGCAGCGAACTCGATGTGATTGGTGTGGGTGCTTATGACAAGGAAAAACTTGTAGGTTTGGCAGGGGCTTCTGCTGATGCCCAGAAGTTCTGGCAGATTGGAATAGATGTTCTTCCTGAATATCGTTGTCAGGGAATTGCAGCCACACTAACAAATCGTCTTGCCCGTGAGATTTTTGAACGTGGAAAAATTCCTTTTTATTGTGCTGCGTGGTCAAATATCAAGTCTGTTCGAAATGCAATTAAAGCAGGTTTTAAGCCCGGATGGGTGCAGATGTCTGCAAAATCAAACGAATTTATTGATACAATGCTAAAAAAATAAGCGAATAATTTATCATATGAAACAGGAAAAACTAACTCTTGAACCTTTTGAAATGAAAAATCTTCCTCTTATTGTTGATGTTGTAGAACCTTTGTGGTATCCGCCGGTGGGGGATAATATATTCAAGCGTTTTAATGTTGAATACATTGTAAGAAATAATATTTGCGAAAATGATTATCGTTTCCAGCTTGTGGATGTAGAGGATGGAAAGGCTCAAAAAGAAATCCTTTCTGCTGCATTTTTTGCCCGAAAAGGAGATTACAGCCTTGTTGAAGATTGGTTTTCCCGCGAGGTTCAGCAGTTTCCGCCGGAATTAAGAAAGGCTTCTGGAATGAGTAAAACTTATTTAACTTTAATGGACAAAAGAACTCTTGCCTTAATGAATGATGATGATATCAAGCTTTCCCTTTTTGTAAGCAGAAAGCCTGGCGCCGGATTACAGATTCTTGAACAAACTTGCAAAAGACTAAAAACTGAAGGTTGGAAAAATCTCTATCTTTGGACAGACTGTGACTGCAACTGGCAGTGGTATACAAAACACGGTTTTACACTTGTTCAGGAAGATATTTATGAGCCATTCAGCAATGAACAGGAAGATTATAAAACATATATTTTTAAGCGAAAGCTATAAATTGTCAGAGCTTGACTTTCAGAGACTTTAAATATTCTTTTCGGTCATCAGGAACCCGGAAGCTTTCACAGGCTTTTTGAATTGCCTTATTATGAGTCCAGTTATCCAAACGTTTTTCTTCAATGAATTTAACTGTAAAATCCCACTGCTTTGTAAGTGCTTCTGCAAAAAGCCACGCTGTCATCATATTTACATAATATTCATCAGAACGTAAAGAAGCGGGCAAATCCAGATACTCAGGCTTAAAATCTTCATCAAGATAATTTGACATTAAAAGCTTCATGCCACAGCGACGGGTGTAAGGGGCCTCTGATGAAATCCATTTTTGAACAAGGCTAATTAATTCCTGTCGATGTTTTTTAAAACAGACCGGATTTACACCGTCATTAACAGCCCAATTATTAATATAAGGTATAAACTTTTCA
>JAILQA010000325.1 GCA_024699205.1 Treponema sp.
CTAAAAAAATAATTGAATCATCATTTGAATCAACAAATCTGATATCAATGGATATTTTAATGTTATTTTGAATTATGTAATTTTCTATTTCATTTTCTATCTCTGCTATGTTAGAGTTATTAAAACTTTTTCGGAGACTTATACCATGGCATCCAACTTCATTTGCCAATGAACATACAAGACCTCCTGATAACTCATCAACATACTTATAATTATTTTCAGAGGATTTTATAGAATTAGAAGCAGTTATTGCAACAACAGATTTTCCTCTTATTATTTCTAATAATTTTTTTCCTTTTCCTGAATATTTTCTAGCAGAAAAGATTTTCTCATTTTTTTTGATTAATTTAAGTCGTTTAAAATTAGATTTTTTTTCAGCGTTTTTCGGCATCAATTTTTTCCTCTTCTGCGTATACATTCTTCTATTATTTTTTGCGATTGTAATTTCCAGTCAATTTTGTTAAAAAAATCAATGATTGTAATTAAAGAATTTACTAGACTGATAAATTCATTTGCATTATCAGGATTTCTGTAATTTCCATTGATTTCCAATTGTATACAGGATGTATTTGTTTTTTCGGAAATGCATTTTGTCACTGTATTTTGGTCCCCTGCATGAAATATCATATTTTTTACTACATTTTTTTGAGCAATTGAATGATGCTGAAATTCATCTTCAAATATAATTCGTATTATATCGTCAATGAATTTATACTGCTGCAAAGATGGATCTTCTTCAGAATTATTTACAGTATTATTTTCAGAAAGTTGCTTTAAATCTGGTGCAGTTCCCATTTCCACAGCATACTCTCTTTCTTTTGCAGCTCCATGTATATCAAGCAGAAGGATAATATTGTGCTTGTTCACATATTCCAGCAATTCCTGTTGATATTTATTTACTTCAAACTCATCATAATTGGGATCGCTTTCGGTATACATGCAGGAATAAATTACGTGGCAGCCTGTTTTTTCGTGCAGATATTTAGCTATTCCGCCGGTATACATGTCTGCATATTTTACTTTTCCGTCTCTGAATTGATTTATTGCGTGTGGAGCTGATACCATAATCGGTATGCGTCCTTCTTCTATATTAAACGCAGTTTTTCCGCTTCCGTTATAAAAATTGTCTGAAAAAAGTTTTTCCAGTCTTTTTATTTTTCGAAGGCAATTATTCATTATCCATTTACCTCTGATATTGACGACAAAAACAGTATAAAGGATTTTATAAAATAAGTCTAATTCCTTTTTTTTCTGATTTATTATACAATGATTTTTGTTATGAACTTTTATTCTCCTTTAGATGATATGGTTAAAGCAGCAAAAAATCTTCCAGAAAATCAAAACATCAAGCTGTTTTTACGACATTCAATCAGATACGACAATCCTCCTGATGGAGATTATTCAAAATTATTATTAACTCCTGAAGGAATAGAGCTTGCAAATAAAATTGGAGCCTCAATAGATAAAAAAATAGGCTTACTTGGGGCCAGCAAGGTGGAACGCTGTCAGCAGACTATAAGAGAAATATATAAAGGAATCAAACCTCAGTTTAAGCCTGAGAAAATGCCCGAAATAATTGTAAAAAAAGGTTTTTATCAGCTTGCAGGAAATCCTTTTGGCAGGGCAAATGGAGGCCTTGATTGGTTTGAATATTTTCACTGCCTTCAAACTGGTGACACAAAAAGTACAAAGGGTATTTCGCTTGAAATGGAAGCAAAGCCAGTTCTGGACGCAATATTTGACATAAACAGTGACGCAAACAAGCTTGATATAATCTGTTCTCATGACAGTCACGTAATAATTCTTGCAAGTGCCCTTTTTGATTTAAAAACTGGTATGCATGGTGATAACTGGTGCAGATATACCGAAGGCCTCTTTTTCTGGGGCAAGCGTGATGATTTTTACGCTGTCTGGCGGGGACAAAAAGGACATTTTAAAGACTTTTACTGCTGATTTTATAATTGGTAAAATATAAAAAAATGTTCTGCTACTTCCTAATAACGTCAATTTTCTATATAATATCCTCATTATGGCAAAGATTCAGATGAAAAACGCAATCGCCGAACTTGACGGCGATGAAATGACAAGGGTTTTATGGAAGGTTATCAAGGACGAGTTGATTTTACCGTTCGTTGATTTAAAAACAGAATATTACGATTTAGGTTTAAAGAGCCGTGATGATTCAGATGACAAAATCACTTATGAAGCAGCTAGCGCAATCAAACGTCTTCATGTTGGTGTAAAGTGTGCAACAATTACTTCAAATCAGGCACGTGTAGAAGAATATCATCTCAAACAGCTCACACCTAGCCCTAACGGAATTATCCGTGCAGAATTGGACGGAACAGTTTTCCGTGAGCCAATCTTTGTAAAAAATATTCACGGAACTGTAAGCTGCTGGAAAAAGCCGATTGTTCTTGGACGTCACGCTTATGGTGATGTTTATAAAAACTGCGAAATTAAATGTCCTACAGCAGGAAAAGCCGAGCTGGTATTTACCGGTGTTGATGGAAAAGAAATCCGCAAAACAATTATGGATATGAAGGGACCTGGAATCATTCAGGGAATCCACAATCTTGATGCTTCAATTGAAAGTTTTGCACGTTGCTGCTTTACTTACGCCCTCGACCGCAAAATGAGCGTTTGGTTTGGCGCAAAAGATACAATTTCTAAAACTTACGATGGAAACTTTAAGGCAATTTTCCAGAGAGTTTTTGAGCAAGAATACAAGGCAAAGTTTGATGCTGCCGGAATCGAATATTTCTATACTTTAATTGATGATGCTGTAGCCCGTGTTATGAGAAGCGAAGGCGGCTTTATGTGGGCAACAAAGAATTATGACGGTGATGTTATGTCTGATATGATTGCATCTGCCTGCGGTTCTTTAGCTATGATGACTTCTGTTCTTGTAAGCCCGGATGGAAACTTCGAATATGAAGCAAGCCATGGAACAGTTCAAAAGCATTATTACCGCTATCTTAAAGGTGAAAAAACATCTACAAACCCTGTAGCAACAATTTTTGCCTGGACAGGAGCACTTGCAAAACGCGGCGAGCTTGATGGAACACCAGAACTCGTAGATTTTGCAAAACGCCTTGAAAAAGCAACTTTACAGACTATCGAAGAAGGCTATATGACTGGCGATATCGCTCGTATAGCTGAGCCTGCTGCTAAAAAAGTTCTCAATTCCTGGGAATATATTGCAGCTATAAAAGAAAGACTGTAAAAAATAAATATTTGTGTTAAAATATATACTGTGTTAAAAAATTATTTTTCGAAGATTGTAATTTTGATTTCCTCTCTCCTTGCCTTTATAAGCCTTTCGTGTTCAAATACACCGAATGCTAAATTACTGTCTTCGGAAGATGATACTTTAAGGACTGCAATCGTAACAAAGGAAAGTTCAATAAACTGGTCAAAACCTCTTGAAGATGGTCGCCTTCAAAAGAGAATTGACATAATGGAGAATGTCGTTACCAGTATAAAGCTTAATCCTGAGGTTATGAATGCTTTTACTAACACCTGCGACCCGGTCTATCCTTATATTGAAAACTTTGCAACCTTAAATCTTAATAATTTATCCCAGAGTAACCGTTATGTAATAGAAAAGCTTTACGAGGTGATTAACACAGACCTTTATTCTGCGGATACTGAATTAATCAATCCTAAATACTTGTTCAACTATGTATTTTTTATTTCTGATATAGAGTCAGCCTATAAAGAGGCTTTTGGCATCGATTTTCCAAAAAACAATGCCTTTTCCAAATATTTAATTGGTGAACCTTTTGTTACCCAGCAGATTAGTCAGGTTCCAGTAAGATTGTATTGCGAAAAGGGAAGTATTGATATCTGCGTTATTATTTATGTGCTTGGTAAAAATCTTATAAATCAAATAGAAATTATAGGTTGGGAAGTTAATTATGCCGAAAAATGATCAGAATTATGATTTAACCGGAATCGAACGTGATTTAGTTTTGCAGTATTTGATGGACGGAAATGTTCCGGTAACTCTTACTCCTATTGATGAATCTCAGCTGGAAAATAAAGTTCATTCAATTCCTTCCCAGATTTTTCCAGTTGCTTTAAAGCCAGATCATCTTAAAGTGCATAAAAATGGAAAAATAAATCTTCATAATCCACCACAGTCCGTTCTTGGTTTTTTAGACAAGACTGTAAAAGTAGAGTTTTATTTTAATCGGGTAGGACTTTTCTTTATATCAAAAGTTACTCAGGAAAAAAATAACCTTACAATTTTTATCCCCAAAAATATAAGCCGCATTAAAGAAGTTGTTGAAGAACCTGAATATGATTTTTCAGCCCAGCTTTATTTTGAGTTTAAAAATAAAAAAGAATTAAACTTTAAGGCTATTCCCTGGGATAAGGAAGAACTTTTTACCCGCCCTGTCTGGAAATCAATTCCTCTGGAAAATCAGCATAAGGCTAAAGATTATCTTGAATCCTTTGTAGAAATTGCAAAAACTGAAAAAAATATTGGTAACGGTCTTCAGCTCATTCCAGTTTGTAATTTTCTTACTTATCAGGAAGCTCAGAATGTGCAGGCTATGGAAGATAGAAAAACACCGCTTTATATTCTTTATGTTGACCATGAAAGAATTGTGCTCGGTGCAAAAAAGACCAGCGAAAAGCTTTTTGAAAATGATGAATATGGCATAAAGTTTTCTTTTCTGATTAAAAACAGTCCAATTTTATCACGAGATATTTTTATCACAGCAAAAGTTAATAAGATTTATACAAATGAAGATTCTTCTAAAGAATGTTTTGATTGCCATTATACAAATCTTCAGGAAGAAGACCTGCGCTTTTTATACGAAAAGGCAACAAAGAGACTTTTTATTTAGAAATATCTTCCTCTGTACTTTCTTCTTGCTGTGGAACTTTCGTGTCTGCAGTTTTTGATTGAGGCGTTTTTCGTGCAATCCCGTTTCCCAAAAGTACAGCAATCGGATTTAAAATTGAGAAGTTTTCACATACGATTTTTATAATTACAGTCATAGGTACTGCAAGAATCATTCCAACAAAACCCCAGAGCCAGCCCCATAAAGAAAGACTTACAAGAATAACAAAAGGTGAAAGTCCCAGGTGATTTCCTTCAATTCTAGGTTCAAGAATGTTTCCTAAAATCATATTTATAGAAAGCAGCAGAATAAAAATATAAATTATTTTTCCCCATGCAGGATAGAATTGCAGGGTTGCAAAAAGAGTTGTAAGCAGTGTAGAAATGATTGAACCGAAAGTTGGGATAAAGTTCATTATAAAGGCAAGAAATCCCCAGACGATAGGGAAGTCCATTCCTACAATTGAAGTGCCTATAAATACAAGAATACCTGTTGCCAGCGAAATAAAAAACTTTATGGAAAGATATCTTACTGTTTCAGAAATTACCTGCTGAATAATTCGGAAAACTTTACTTCTGGTTTTAGAATGAAAGGCGCTGTTGATTTTCTTTCCTGTAGATTTAATCTCAATCAAAAGAAAGGTAAAGAGCAGGATAATTACAAGAAAATATTTTGCAAAAGTAAAGAGACCAGATGAAAGGAAGACAGCAAGTTTTTGTACATATTCTCTTACCTGAAGAACGCTCCAGAGGTTGTCAATAAAGCTTTTCCCGTCATCAAACTGCAAATTAAAGGTAGCAGCCGTTAATTTATAAATTGACATAAATCTTGATTCGTATTTTGGATATTCTGCAATAATTGTAGATAGACTTGATACAAGTAGAGAAGATAAGGCGAAAATTGCAAATAAAAGAATTATATCAATTATAATAACCAGAAGAATCCAGGGAATCTTTAGTTTTCTGTTTAGTTTAAGGATTACCGGCATAAAAGAGAAGGTCATTAAAACCGCAACTACAACCGGTAAAATTACGGAAGAAAGGAGCTTACATAAAGTTCCTATCGCAATTATTGCAAGAAAAAATAATATGTAAAAAATCGCTTTTGAATAATCCTTTTCTTCCATAAAATAAATCCTAAATAGTCATTATCGGGCTTGTCCCGATAATGACTGCTATTTTTTAGGCATGATTTTATCAAAGCCGCAGTATGGAACAAGTACTTCTGGAATTGTAACTGAACCATCCGGATTTTGATAATTTTCAAGAATTGCGAGCATAGCTCTTCCTACAGCAATTGCAGTTCCATTCAATGTATGAACATATTTGTTTTTGCCGTCATCATCCTTGTATTTAATGTTCAAGCGGCGAGCCTGATAATCTGTACAGTTAGAAGTGGAAGTAACTTCACCGTATTCACCGCCGTTACGTCCAGGCATCCAGGCTTCAAGGTCCCACTTGCGGTAAGCAGGGGCTCCAAGGTCGCCGGTACAGGTATCTACAACATGGAATGGAAGGCCAAGGCCTGTAAAGATTTCTTCTTCTATCAGGCGTAATTTTTCATGGATTTCATCTGACTGTTCAGGAGTAGAGTAGGCAAACATTTCAACCTTATCAAACTGATGAACACGATAAAGACCTTTTGAGAACTGACCTGCTGCTCCTGCTTCTCGTCTAAAACAATGTGAAAGACCACCGTAAAGTAAAGGAAGCTTTGCCTTATCAAGAATCTCATCCTGGTGGTAACCGCCTAAAGTAATTTCTGCAGTTGCTACAAGACAGGTTCCTTCTTCTTCAATAGAGTAAACGTTTGATTCGTTTCCGCGAGGATTAAAACCAATTCCTTTAAGAACATCTTCTTTTGCAACATCAGGTGTAATAAAAAGCTTAAAATCGTGCTTACGGAGAGTATTCAGGGCATACATAATCAAAGCCTGCTCTAAGAATACAGCCTCATTTTTAAGATAATAGAACTTAGGACCAGAAACCTTTGTACCGCGGTCAAAATCAATTATATCAAGAGATTCACCAAGCTCAACATGGTCTTTTGGTTCAAAATCAAACTTGCGTGGTGTACCAACCTTTTTAACTTCAAGATTTTCTGTATCAAGTTTACCGATTGGCGCATCCGGGTGAACCATATTTGGGATTTTTCTTGCAGCTTCTTCAAGCTTTGCTTCGGTTTCTTTTGTTTCAGTTTCAACTTTGGAAATCTCTTCCTTTATTGCTTTTCCTGCTGCAATTAATTCCTGACGTTTGTCGTTGTCGAGTTTCTGTTTCATTGCAGCTGCATTTTCATTGCGTTTCTGCTGTAATGCCTGTAATTTTGTTACAAGTTCAGTGCGCTTGTCATACAGTTCAACAACTATATCAGCATCTGCTGTCATGTTTCTGTTGATAATGTTCTGTTTTACAGCTTCAAGATTGTCTTTAATATATTTGTAATCTAACATTCTAGGCCCCCATGCCTTTAAATTATTTATTTAATTTGAGAGGTAATAAAACCTTCGCAAGTATTTTATTCTTTTGTTTGCATCATTCCAGTATTCGCTGGATGGATAATTTTTAATTAGTGCTTCATAATTTTCAATTGACTTTTTGATGTCTTTTACAGGGGATTCAGCTTCGTAAATCTGCCCCTGTAGGAAAAGTCCTTCATCAATTCTGTCTGTTGAATATTCAAAAAAATCAGCAAGGAGAACGTTTGCTTCCTGATATTTTTTTTCATTATATAGATTTTTTGCGTTTTCTAAAAGACTGTTTGTGTCTATGGCATTTTGCAGGTTATTTTCCTGGGAGTATTCTGAATAGTCTTCATCAATGCTTATTACATCGTCCAAAGAAGAAGCAAAAGTGTCGTCTGTAGCCATACTGATTGAGTTTGTCGATACGTCGTTTGATAAATCTTCTGTAACGAGCGTTCTGCCTGTATTTTGTTCAATAACTGGTGAATCAGTTTCTGTTTCGGATTTTTCTGAAGCTTCTGTATTTTCAATTATTGTAGTTACAGCTTCTGTTGAATTGTCTTTTTCAGATACACTTGCTTTTGCTGGCCTTTCTGCTTTTGGTGGAATGA
>JAILQA010000358.1 GCA_024699205.1 Treponema sp.
TGCATATAAGGCTGCAGTTGAATATAAGGAAAAAAGTTTAAAGCATGGTCTTGTTGGAATTGATTCAAAAAATGTATCGGTAAAAAGTCTGGATGCGCCATTAATAGATGATGAAAAGCAAACCTTTGGAGATACCCTTGCAGCTAATGATAATCCAGATGAAAATAATCAGCCTGAAAATGAAATGATTGAAAAGCTTTTTACTAAAATAGAGAGCATTTATAATGAAACAAAGTCTGGGCAGAAAAATAAATCAATAGCTTATACTTCTAAAGTTATAGATTATTTATTGACTTTATCCAGGGAAAAACTTGAACAGACTGTTGAAAAATACAGTTTTCTAAAGCCTCAAAAGGAAATGATAATGTATTTTTTTCAGGGAACGGAAAATGGAGCAAGACATGTTCCTCAGAAAATGTATGCAAACTTTTGTAATGTCAGAGTTGAAGTCATCTGTCGTCTTAGTTCAGCCCTGGTGGATAAATTAAAAGAGACTTTTAATTGATAGAGATTGTCCCAGGGGAGAAGATATGTCAAATAATCAAAATATAATCTCAGAGACAGAATCGTTACAGAATTGGAATAATCTTCCTTATGTTTCTATTAAATCCGAAATAATAATGATTATTAAACAGCTTGATTCCGCAATAAGAAACAGAAAGTCTAAGGTTCTTGATTTTTACAAGGGGGAGCTTGTTATTGTTGGTACATATTGTGGTATTGACGGTACAGATTTTGCTCTGAGTCTTTTGAAAAAATTGGGCAAGCAAAAGACATCTGCAGCTTATATATCAACTGGAAGTATGGATTACGAAAGTATCGGGCAAAAGCTGCTCTCTTTTAGTGCCAGCGTAAGCAATAAAAAAATAAAATCGGCAGAAATACGCTCTGATGATTTAAAAAAGATTGAAAAATCTGCTGGTGAGTTGTTTGAATCTCCCCTGCTGATAAAGTGCAGTCCTAATTGCAGTTTAGAAAAGCTTGAGTTTTTTATAGAAGAAATGATAAAAGAAAATCCTCTTGAGCTTGTGATTATTGACAGTTTGGAGTATATAAGGGAGCTTGCTTTTGCCGATAAAAATCAGCTTGAAGAATACCAGAGCTTTTTGCAGGAGCTGATGCAAAGTCTTGGTAATCTGGCTAAGAAAAATAATATTGTCCTTGTGGTGATTACAGAAGTTCCAGTTTTATCAGAAAACAGAATTGAAGGCCCAAAGCTCAAGGATTTTAGCAGGTCAATGGCAATTCCAAATGCAGCAGATATGGTTTTGCTTTTGTATAGGAAAGAAGACAATACAGATGAAGACTCTACAGATGTTATAGAAGACCTTGGCTTAACTATTGCAAAAAACAAGAGAGGCGAGCTAGGAGAAATCCCAATTAAAAGAAATAATTACACAGGGGAATATTTTTTCTGTGAGAAATAAGTCCAGCCCTAGAGCCTTTTATTATTTGCTATAGTTCAAAGTTTAATGTAATCTTTCATCTAGATTTAATTCCAGACCATAATCTTTCCAGCAGGCAAGTTCGGGAGCTTCTTCTTTGTCTGGGGAGTGGAAATCAGATCCGGCAGTCATTATCAGATTTTTATCCTTTGCAATTTTATACAGATGTTTTGTTTTTTCTTCGCTGAAGGTTGAATAAAAGGTTTCAATACCATCAAGCCCGGCATTTATAAAATCTTGCAAAAGTTCATCAAAAAGTGAATCCTGATTTTCAAACTTTCTTAAATTGTAGTAGGAGTGAGCCCAGACTGCCTTTCCACCTGCTGCATGAATGAGCTTTATACCATCAATAAAATCAATTTTTTCTTCACGTTCGACAAAAGCTTTGCCAGAGTCTGAAAGATAGGCTGCAAAAAATAAAGCATAATTTGTAAGATTTTGGGCCTCAAGCAGCGATTGATTTTCTGGATTCTCAAAAACTGCCCTTGCAATTTGAGGTTTTCCAACAGAGCCTTTTTTATTCGCAATTGCATTTTCAAAGTCGATTTTAAAGCCCAAAGCCATAAACTTGTCTGCAATCTTTTTTGCGCGAATCAGACGTTTTGCTTTCTGTTCATCCATCTCTTTTTTAAAAGCTTCATTGTCTGGATTAATGCCATAGCCTAAAAGATGAAAGCCTTTATTTTTGTTAAGACTTTTGATTTTGTAGCTACAGGAGAGTTCTACACCGGGAATTACAGTGATGCCGTATTTTTTGCCTAGGGAGATGCAATCGGGAATCTGCTCAACAGTGTCGTGGTCTGTGATGGAGATTGTTGTAAGCCCTATGCTTTTTGCAGATTTAATAATTTCTTCAACCGAAAAGGTTCCGTCTGAATAAGTTGAATGAATGTGAAGGTCTAGGGTTTTCATAATTTCTCCTGATTTCATGTTGTTTATATTTAATACTATGAAATCAAGTTTAAAAAGTTTACAGTTTTTTAAGATTATCTAAGCTTCTGAGATTTCTTCTGCAAGCTTTTGAACTTCTGCAACGGGAAGATTTACTGCTTGGGCAATCTGTTCGTAGGAACCGAGTTTCATTTTAAGAAGATTTTTTGTAGCTTCAACTGCTTTTGAATGTTCGCCTATTACTATGCCTTCTTCAATTCCATCTTCACGCCAGCCTCTGTATGTGTTTTCTTCATCAAACTCTGTAAGAATCATACCGATTACCTCCGCTTTCTGTTCCTTAAAGAAACCTTCCAAAAGCCAGTTCTCTTCCGCCCAGTTTACAGATTCCTGTACGGCTTCTTCCTTGGTCATTCCTTTGTTTAAATTATCAGTAATTCTTTGCGTGTATCGAATATAATCATACAACGCTTTGCAATTTTTTTGAAGTCCTGTGTTGTATTCTGCTCCAATATTGTATACCGTTGCAGACCATTCAAAATCACCTTCTTCTATCTGCCCGGAAAATGCTTCTGATAAACGGAGCTTGAATCTTTCCGGTTTTTTTGTCTTGCCGTTATAAAAAACAATAAATTGGGGTGCTGGAATCTTTATTAAGGTACTGCGAAGAATGCTCTTGTTTTCTTTTGTAAGATATTGCTGATACAACTGTGAAAAATAAAACAAGCCGCGTAAAGGCATGTTTGGATTATAAGTTGACTGCTGTTCATACAAAGTCATCTGTGAATCGACCAGAAATGAAACGTCATTATGCATTGTGATGTAAATCACATTTTCAATCGTGTTAAGCTCAAGTTCTTCTGGGTTAGTATAATTTGAATTATTCAGGGCATTATATAAATCCAGCCGCCATCGTTTGCTTTGCTCCG
>JAILQA010000378.1 GCA_024699205.1 Treponema sp.
AGTTGTAAAATCTGCTCCCCAGCCATCTTCTGGAATTAAATCAGGATTTCCATGATAACCTGCCGAATCCCAATACAAATCATCCATAGTGGGAAACTGTGTCATTCTGTAGCCGTCCAGATATAAATCAATATAAGAAGTTTCAAGCCCGAAGCCAAGCTTTGGCGTAAAAGCAAAGTTTTTATCACAAAACTTAGCGGCAAGAGGGAGAGTTAGTACAAATTGAGGATTGGAGTTGATGTCGCTATTGTTTCCATTGTTGTTATCGCTGACATCATCACTGTTAGTACTACCTAAAATCCACTTTACCTTTGCCGTATTTTTTACAGCGCCAGAAAACTGATTATGAAATCCGTCATCCGTAGAATTAAGATTTGTATATTCAAAAGTCAATCCAAGTGAATCTGAAAAACTTTTCCACTTATAAAAGGAGACTGTTCCAGCATACTTAAAAGTGTTCACAAAATGCTTTGAAATATTCTCTTCAAGTTCTTTTTTCTTTTCCGGCGTGATTGATTGAGATGTGCTTGTTTCAGAATAATTGCGGTTACTGCTCTGCCAGGAAAGGACATTTTCAAGTCGAATCCCATCAGCAATTTCCGGCTGAATCACTTGAAAAGACAGAATGTTGTTACAATCCTTTTGCAGCCCGACAAGAGAACTATTTTCGCTTCCCGGAGTATTTTTCTTTCCAAGGTAAAAAAGGTCATTCGCCGAAAACAGATTTCCCTTTCCAAAAAAGTGCTGAAAATTGATGCTGGCATTTCCGTCAAGAACCTCTGCATTTTTACGTTCACTTCGGGCATTTCTATAGTTGTAAAAAAGATAACGGTTATTTGCAAAAGTTCCCTTGGCGTTAATCTTTATAAAACTTGTATCTCCAGTCTGTCCGCTGTAGCCCAAAGCTTGCATAAATAAATCCAGCGGACAGTTAAAATTAAAATAAGATTTAATCATGCTGTCCGAATAAAAACTCCGACCCAGCAACTGTTTTTTAGTAGTAATATAAATTGCCCCGCCAACAGCCCCTTCATCACTTACATTTTCCGTAAAACCGCCGCGAACAATTTCAATTTTTTCAATATCGGCAATATTTATAGTAGAAAAATCAAAAGTTCCGTACTGGGCATTGTTCACACAAACTCCGTCAATAATAACGCGCACCGTTTCATCAGTAAATCCGCGGATACTAGCTTTCTGCTCCAGCCCATATGACCCATAGGAAAGCATCTGCACGCCAGCACTTTTAATCAAGTCCGCCAGCGATTCTACGTGCATTTCTTCAAGTTCTTCTGCAGTAAAAGTCTGTCTTTGCTCAACCACCGGTGAATCAATGAAGGTATAAAGATGTGGCAGGATAATTTCTTGAGCACTAAGGTCAAAACTCAAAAAAATAATAAGAGGAAAAATAAAACTCCAGAAAATAAAGTTTTTTTTATACATAAAACTCAAGATGATAAAGAAGGGGAAAGCCTTCCCCTAACTCGCACTTCGTTGCTCATTACCCCTTCTTGCGGGCAGTAGATTCAGCTTGTGCCGCCCGCAACGCCCGGAATGGTATTATTGTTTTTTCGCTTCTGTAAAATTAGCAAAATATCCATTTTCAATTGTGAATTCTTCAATTGCTTCTTCAAGAGTTGTAGTCGCTGTAACGCCATCGGCTTTATACGCACCAGAAATTGAAATTGACGATGGAGCTAAATTTTTAAATGCAATTGCATACCATTTGCCAACATCTGGAGCGGTTTCAGAATATGTCCAGTCAGGATTTGCTGCCTTTGTATATTTTATATAGATATATCCAGCTGTTTCCTCATCATTTGTGTAATTAATTACAAGATTATTTCCCTCATAACTACTCCAACCATCACCGTAATTTTTGAAACTTGATGCTGTAATTTCATAAGTACAATTTGTACCATCTACCCATTTACCAATTACAGTTGCGTTTTCATTAATCTCTGGCTCAGGCTTACATGCAACAAATGCAATACAACTAACAAACAACAAAGCTAAAGATAGCTTTGCAAACTTTGAGAAAAAAGAGTTTTTCATTATTTTCTCCGGGAATCGAAACTGCGCAATTCCCAAAAATTAAGGTTTGTCTCTCATACGAGAAAACATGCAAAAATAATTTTGCAGCGTGTACCAAAGTTTCCGGGCTCGCAGCAATTCAGAACAAACCTTCCCAAAACCCTGCTGGTTTCAGTGGTTGAACAGTTCCTCCCGGCAGCTTTGAAATCTCCCAGCTACCACACCACATACCGTTGCGCATTCAGCTCAGGCCTTGCACCTGCTTCCATTGAAATACACGTCAATAATTCTAATGAAATCAATAGTCAAAATCAATTAAATTGCTAAAATAATATTTTGTACGTATTATGATAACTGACTTTCCTGAACTTTAACTTCTTCAGCCAGTTTCTGAACCTCTTCCAGGGATAAACCAATACAACGTGCGATTGTTTCAATAGGAATATTTTCTTTTAGAAAGTTTTTTGCAGTTTCAATCGATTTATCATGTGCTCCATCTTCATAAGCTTCTTCCTGTTTTACAGCAATATCCATCTTATAATCATATTTTGCACAAAGCATATTAATGACCTCCCGAGATTTCCTATCTAAATAATCGGACAGAATCCCTTGTGAAATTGCTTTCTCTATTGCCTTTTTAAAAGAGCTCTTAGGAAAACGATTGTTATAAGTATGCTCAACAATTTCAATAAACTGGCAATACTCTTTCAGAATATCACAGTTTCTGCTGATCGGCAACATTTTGGAATCAGAGCAGTTCTTCACTTTGACTACCAATTCCAGTTTACTGTCGTCTTTTTCGTAAAACGCATCAGACAATCGCAGTTACTGTTCAGGTGGAAGTTTATCTTTTCCAACATATACAACGTAAAAGTCAGGATTGGGAATCTTGTAAACTTTTTCTGCATAACGTTTTCGTATTGGAACAATTCCTTCATAAATCCGGGTAACATATTCAAGACAGCGGAATGGCATGTTTCCGTTTACTGTGCTCTGGTGTTCCACAAGTACAATAAGTTTGCCATTAATCTCCCAACTGACATCGTTGTTGAATGTTTTGTACAGTGCCTGCTCAATAACTTTACGCTCAAGAGAAACTTCCTCAAGCTTAAAATCTGTTCCGGCCAGTGCATTGTACAATTCCAAAAAGTTTTTCTTACCGTCGCGGTCAGAACCGAATAAATCTGTAAATACAGAATCCTTGTACTTTTTTCTAAAAGCCATATAAACCCTTCTTTTGATAAACAAGTTTTCTTACACATTAATTAGTCGAAATTGTAAAAAAAACTGCGGCTTTTTGAGAAAAAAGTTAAAAAAAAGATTTTATTCTTAATTTCATTTGCAGTTTGTTTAACAAACTGCAAAAGCAGCTGGTAACAATGTATATTAAAATATAAGGGTTCAGCTGCTTTTACCTTCCCGTGTCTCTAATTTTTCCTTCAACATAATCCGGATCGAGGGTGCGCAGCAGGCTTGCAGGAGGTAAAGTGTATTTTGTGTAAATTACGCAGGGATGACCGTCGCAAACCCAGTTTAATTTTGTACCGGTTTGCGGATTGATAATAAAATATTCATCTGGGGTAACAGTCAGGCTTACAAAATCAGGGGAAACAAACTCAATGTTTTCGTTACATTTAATCATGTTCAGTGGGAGCATACCGTACATTTTCCAGCCGTCTTTTTTCTCAAAAGGAATTACCTTGCGGTCGGTGTGAATCTCTAAATCTTTTAAGCGGGCTTCGCGGGCAGCCGGATGCATTTTTTCAAGGGCAGATGTAAAATCAGAATAATTTTTTTGTCCAAGCTCGTAGATTTTTTCAAAAGCTTCACCTGTGATTTCCTCTTCAATTTCTGCAGCCAGTTGGTATTTAGAATCACTTGCACCGGTCGTAGTTTCATCGGCATTTGCTTTATTATAGTAAAAACCACTTGTGCTTTCTCTGTGGCTAACGTTTTCAAGTTCATCAATAAAAGGACGGGCTTCTTCTGCTGTAATTTTTCCTTCAAGAGCATCCAGCGCCTTTCTGTAGGCACGGGTAACCATTGCAACATAGTAAACGCTCTTCATACGACCTTCAATTTTGAGTGAATCTACTCCAGCCGCCTTAAAATCAGCAAGATTATCTATCATGCGCAAATCTTTAGAAGACAAAATTGCAGTAAAATCATCGCCTTCAAAAACAGGAAAATATTCTCCTTTACGCTGTTCCTCTTCCAAAAGCAGCAGACCTGATTGAGCAAGCCTTTTTTCTGCAGAAAGGTCATCAGCGTTTGTAAGTTTTCCTTCCTTTACAGAAAAGTTCCAGCGGCAGGTATGGGAACAAAATCCGCTCTGAGCACTTCTTCCAGTTAAATATGCGCTCATAAGACAGCGGCCGGCATAAGCAATACACATGGCACCGTGGACAAAAGCTTCTAATTCCATATCAGGTACAGAATCTTTTATACGCTTTATCTGATCAAGGGAGATTTCGCGCCCTAAAACAATTCTGGAAAATCCCAGTTTTTGATACATTTTTACTGCTTCGGAATTAACACAGCTTGCCTGGGTAGAAAGATGCAGCTGGGCATTTGGAAACTCTTTTTGCAGCAAGGGAACAATTCCAATATCCTGAACAATAAAGGCATCAATCGGGTATTGCTTAAAATAATCAAGATTCTGTTTGAGGGCATCAATTTCTTCATCATGAAAGGAAATATTTAAGGCACAGTGAAGACGTTTTCCCGGATATTTATTTTTGAGTTCGATTACTTTTTTGTATTCATCTTCGTAAAAATTATCAGCCTTAACCCGGAGCGAAAACTTTTTAAGACCGATGTAAGCAGCATCGGCACCGTAAGCATAAGCGTAAGATAATTTTTCAACATTTCCTGCTGGGGATAAAAGTTCCATATAACAACTCCAAAACTAAACAAATCATTCAAACACTGAGCATAAAATCAGGCTTCTGAACTTAAGGAAGAAACAAGCTTAGGCTGATTTTCTATTTTTACGGCTTCATCACCGGCTGAATCTTCCGTGATGATTTTTCCGACTTTATCAAGAGCAAGGTGAGATTCATGAAGATATTCATCGGCCATCTGAAACATAAACATCATATTCGGCCAGATATCAAGCTCGCATTTGTTGCCCAAAGATCTTAGTCTGTCACAAAAAGCTCTGGCATTTTCCAGAAGGATTTCCTTTTCTCCCATTTGAATAAAAGTTGGAGGAAAAGAAGTGAGCTGTTCATCTTCTGCAAGCAGGGGCGAAACATAAGGGATATTTGTATTTGAACTGAAAGTATAATCAGAAGCACTTTTACGCAGAATATCGCTGCTCAATACTTCATCACTGAGTTTTTTTGTGGTAATCAGCTTTGAGTTTTCCGACAAATCCAGCCAGGGAGAAAAAAATACAATGTGCTTTATGCAGTTTCGGTAGCGTTCTCGCAGATTAAAAAGAAGAGCGCAGGCAATAGAAGCCCCGGAACCATCAGCAGTAATGATTATTTCGGGCATAAGAGTTTTTTCTCCCTTTTGTGTGTTCAAGGAAGCAGAAACCTGTTCTTCTGTAAATACAGCACGGAATACATTCTGAATATCTTCGATTGCGGCTGGATATGGAAAAGCTGGGGAAAGACGGAACTCAGGAACTACAACGCGGCAAAAGCATTTTGTGGCAAGAGAACTGCAAAAACTTCTGTAGGCAACTCGTGAACCGCCCGAAAAACAGCCGCCGTGAATATAAATCATTATTCGGTTGGAAGAATAGATTTCTGGCACGAGAATATCACAATCAGTATTGCCGTATTTGTATTCATTGCGCTCAACATTATTCGGAAGAAATACAGTTTTATAATTTGAGTCAAGTTTTTCTCTGAAGGTATCTACATTCGACTTTGAATTGTAGGTCAGAAGCTTTAATTTTTTGATTGCGCCCTTTCTGTCGTTTTTGCCTGTCATATTCTATATATTATAGCAAATCAAGCTCCTTTTTGCTATAATAACCTTATGCCTATTAGAATACCATCAGATTTACCAGCCTGCCGAGTTTTGGAGCAGGAAAATATATTTGTTATGACGGAACATCGTGCCGCAAGTCAGGATATCCGTCCTCTTAAAATTGCAATTGTTAATCTCATGCCTACAAAGGAAGTTACCGAAACCCAGTTGCTTCGTCTTTTGGGAAATACACCGCTTCAGATAGATATTTCTCTTGTAAGAATGGAAGGCCACGAAAGCAAAAATACTGACACTGCCTATCTTGATAAGTTTTATATTCCTTCAAGTGAGCTTTTTACCCGCAAATATGACGGAATGATTATCACTGGTGCTCCTGTTGAGCAGCTGGATTTTGAAGAAGTTGATTATTGGAAAGAGCTTTGTTCAATTATGGATTATGCCAAAAAGAATGTATATTCAACTCTTTATGTTTGCTGGGGAGCTTTTGCGGGGCTTTATCATCATTATGGAGTAAAAAAGCACGGTCTTGAACGCAAAATGTCCGGTATTTTTATGAACGAACGCTGTGTTGAAGGCGAGCCGCTTTTGCGTGGTTTTGATGATACTTTCCCAATTCCTCAGTCACGTCATACAACTCTTCATAAAGAAGACGTTCTTGCCTGTAAAGATTTGCAGATTTTAGCAGAAAGTGCTGAAGCCGGTGTTACAATTATAAAATCAAACGACAACCGCGAAATCTTTATGACCGGTCATCTTGAATACGATACTCTCACTCTTGCCGAAGAATATTATCGCGACATTGGAAAAGGTATGAAGGTTCCACTTCCTAAGAATTATTTCCCAACCAACAACCTTAACCGTATGCCGACAAGCTACTGGCGTGCAACAGCTCATTTGTTCTACACAAACTGGCTGAATTATTATGTATACCAGCAGACGCCGTTCGATATCAATGCAATTTAAGGTTGCAGTTGGTTTCTGCACGTCTTTGCTTTTCGAAAACTCGCAGAAGATTTGTGTTTATATTAAATCCAGGAAGGGTGAAAACCATGAAACTTCAAAATCAAATCAATCAGAAATCATTTTCTCCGAACGAAGGTTTTATCAAAAATTATCAGAAGCTCGTAAAGGAAGTCGTAATTCCCTATCAGTATCAGGTGTTGAACGATAGTTCTCAGGATAATTCCGAAAAAAGTCATGTAATTCAGAACTTTATAAATGCAGGAAATACTCTTGCAGGAAAAGGGAAGGGGGACGGCTTTTACGGAATGGTTTTTCAGGACAGTGATGCAGCTAAATGGCTTGAAGCGGTTGGTTTTTCTTTGTCAATCTTCCCCGATAAGGAGCTTGAAAAAACTGCAGATGTACTTATTGATATAATTGCCGCCGCTCAGGAAGAAGATGGCTATCTGGATACCTATTTTACACTTAATGATAATGATGGCAAAAATCGTCGCTGGACAAATCTTCTTGAAGGTCATGAACTTTATTGTGCTGGCCATATGATGGAAGCGGCTTGTGCTTATTATGAATCTACAGGTAAGAAAAAACTCCTTGATGTAATGGAAAAAAATGCTGAATGTATTTATAAAGTTTTTATGGAAGGCTCTCAGTTCAATAAAGAAGCCTATCCTGGTCATCCAGAAGTTGAACTTGCCTTGATGAAAATGTATCGTCTCACTGGAAACAAACACTGTTTTGAACTTGCCCGACATTTTATTGATGTACGTGGCCTAGACCCACAGCATTTTGAAAAGGAGTGCAATCAGCGGGATTGGACAGTTTGGGGAAGCGACGGAAAAGATACTTTTTACAATCAGGCACATCTTCCTGTACGTCAGCAAAAAGATGCCAAAGGTCATGCAGTTCGTGCAGTTTATCTTTATACAGGGATGGCTGATTTGGCGTCTGCAATTGATGATGCAGATTTGATTTCGGCCTGTAAAGATTTATGGAAAAGTATTACCCAGAGGCAGATGTATATCACAGGCGGAATCGGCTCAACAAATCTTGGTGAAGCCTTCAGCGTTGATTACGATTTGCCAAGCGATACGGCTTATTGCGAAACCTGTGCTTCAATAGGTCTTATTTTCTTTGCTTCCCGTCTGCTGGAAATGGAAGTGAATAATGAATATTCAGATATCATGGAAAGGGCTTTTTATAATACGGTTCTGGGTGGAATGCAGCTGGATGGAAAACGCTTTTTTTATGTAAATCCTTTGGAAATTGTTCCTGGCATTGCTGGTACGGCTCAGACTCACCGCCATGATTTGCCTCAGCGACCAAGCTGGTATGCCTGTGCCTGTTGTCCTCCAAATGTTGCAAGACTTGTTTCTTCTTTTGGAAAATATGCTTATGGTGAAAATGCAGATACCGCCTATTGCCATCTTTTTGCAGCCGGTAAAATTGATTTTGCCAACGGAATCAGCTTGAACTGCGAAACTGAATATCCCTACAGTTACACAGTAAAATATAGTGTTGAAAAGGCAGGCTCAGATTCAGTACTTGCAATCCGAATCCCTGGTTGGAGTAAAGAATGGAGCATAGAAAAAACTTCTTCCTCTTCATCTTCTTTCACTTCTTCTGAGTCTCCGGCATCTAATTGCATAAAAGGTTATGTCTATATTCCTGTAAAAAAAGGTGACGTAATCACTCTTAAATTGGACAGTACTCCATATTTTGTTTATCCGTCTCCAAAAATCCCTGATTTAAGTGGGCAGGTTGCTTTGTGTCGCGGTCCTTTTGTTTATTGTGCAGAAGGCCTTGATAATGGTGGCGATGTATTAAGTCTTTCTTTTGATGTATCTAAGCCAGTGACAGAAGCAGCTGAAGGTGATGTTCCTGCAGCAGTAAAAGGCAAAAAATATTATGCGTTGAATGTTTCCGGCTGGCGTGAAAAAATCCAGGAATCGGAAGTTCTGTATTCAAGCAAAAAGCCGGAAAAATCTCTGGAAAACATCAAAATGGTGCCATACTACACCTGGGGAAACCGCGGAATAAATCAAATGAAAATCTGGTTCCCTCATAATTAATTTTTCACAAAGCTTCGCGGGGGGCGCATTAGTAGTTTTTTCCTATTGTCTAAAAGCCGCTTTTTCTATATAACTAATGGCATATTTTATCAGGGGTGCTTTTTTATCCGTTGGAATTAAAAAAGGCTGAGATTATACCCTAAAACCTGATCCGGATAATACCGGCGGAGGAAGATAATGAAGAAACTTCATATCTTTTTTAAAATCTTATTAACAATCACAACATTATTATTGGCTTGCAGTCTTTTTGGCTGCAAAAAATCACAGACTCGCACAAATGAAATCGTAATTTATTCTTATGATTCATTTATTGGTGAATGGGGACCTGGCGCAGAAATTGCCCGTCTTTTTGAAGAAAAAACTGGTATCAAAGTAGTTTACGAAGATTGCGGAGATGCCGTTCAGATTTTGTCAAAGGCCATCCTCGAAAAAAATGAACCTTATGCTGATGTCCTGATTGGAATTGACAACAACATGTGTCAGCAGGCAATTGAAAGTGGAATTATCCAGCAGTACAAGGCAAAAAATCTTGATGCATTGATTCCGGCAGACCTTACAAAAGAACTCAACGATAACAAAACAGGAACACCTTATCTTACACCTTATGATTTCAGTAATTTTGCAATCATTTTTAATACTTTGTCTGGTCTTCCTGCACCAACTTGTCTTGAAGATTTGACTAAACCTGTATACAACAAAAAACT
>JAILQA010000385.1 GCA_024699205.1 Treponema sp.
TATAACGAAATACAAAAAAAGGAGCCTGACTCTAAAAAAGAATCAGGCTCAAAACTAATAAAGGAGTATCATCTATGAAGCATATACTTCAAGAAAATATAACCTAAACTTACTATCCCTTTACAGAACCAAGTGCAACACCCGCAATAATGTATTTAGAAAGCAGGAAGTAAACAACAATCAATGGTAAGGCTGTCAAAGTTAATCCTAAATAAACAGCACCATATTCAGTTCTGTAAATATCACCTTTCAAGAGCGAAACCATGATAGGCAAAGTATACTTAGACTGCTTTGTCAAAAGAACAAGAGGAGTAAAGAGGTTGTTCCAGCTTGTTACGAATGTAAAGATAGCCTGAGTAGCAATAGCAGGTTTCATAATCGGCAATACAATAGCATTGAAAGTAAAGAACTCTTTTGAACCGTCGATACGTGCAGATTCTACCAGTGAAGGAGAAAGCATTGGTTTCATATACTGCCGCATAAAGAAAACCATAGACGGTGACTGAATTGCCGGAAGAATAAGCATAAGTGCCTTATTTGTCATGTGGATTTTATAAACCATCTGATAGAAACCAATCATAGTAATCTGTGCCGGAATCATCATAATTGCCATAATAAATCCAAAGAAAGCCTTCTTCAATTTCCAGTCATAAATAACCAGAGAATAAGCTGTCAATGTAGAGAAATACAAAGCAAGAATTGTAGAGAAAGTTGAAATCATCAGGGAATTAAGGAATCCAACTGCAGGATTAAAACTTTTACTTGTAAGAATTACAAAGTTTTTTAAGAAGTATTTTGATGGAATTAAAGATACAGCATGCTGTTGAATCTGATATGTTGAACGTGTTGAGTTTACAATCATAATAATGAATGGAAGTATACTCATGATTGCAAAAATAACAGATATAAAAACAAGAACACTCTTATAAATAATGCTTGATTTACGATTTACACTCATTTAGAACCTCCTTCAAGCGCAGCATTTTTCTGAGCAATTTTAGCGGCTCTAGCAGCTTCTCTTGCCTGCTTTTTAAGTGCAGCTTCATCTTTATCTCTCAAAAGGAAGAACATAAATGCAGAAAGAATGATAATGATAATGAACATAACCATACTTGCAGCAGAAGCACGGTTATACATATAACCACCTTTGAAGGCCTGAGCATAAATAAATACACTGGTTGTTACTGTTGCATTATCCGGGCCTCCGTTATTAATAAACAACTGAGGAATATCAAACATTGTCAAACCACCGATAAGACTGGTTACCAATGTGAACAACATAATTGTCTTGATACTTGGTATTGTTATCTTCCAGAAAACCTGCCATCCGTTTGCACCATCAATATCAGCAGCTTCGAAAATATCAGGGCTGATACCGAGGATACTGGAAATCATAATAATCATTGTATATCCATACCACATCCAAGTCTGAATAAAAATAACTATATTACGGGCAATTGTTTTACTAACAAGGAAGTTAATTGGCTTCTCAATCAGATTAAAACGCTGCAATAAATCATTTACAGGTCCCATTGGATAACCAAAAAGAGCAGCAAACAAGATTGCAACTGTTGAAGCAGTTATGATATTTGGCATGTAGAATAAAACCTTAAATGCACCTGTTCCAGGAATCTTAATTCTGGTATTTGTAAAACAAGCAGCAAAGAATAATGCCAAAATAATTTGCGGAATAAAGTTACAAATCCAGATTCTGAAGGTATTCTTAAATGCTGTTATAAATGTTGGATTTGTAAGAATTAATTTATAATTTGCAAAAATATCGTCTTTCAAAAAATGAAAATCTGTTTTACCAATTCCTTTCAAATCAGTAAAACCAATAATGATTGTATATAATGTAGGATATAACTGAAAAATCAGCCATGCAACTACAAAAGGAATACAAAAAATATAGCCATATTTTGAATAGCTAATTTTCCTTTTTTTGTTCATAGTAGGAACCTCTTTACTACGGGATTTTTTGAATAGATTTTTTTCCCGCTTTTTTTTAAAAACTTTTTATTCAAAAAAATGAGGTGCCCAAAAAGTTCAATACAGATACTTTCTGGACAGCCTCAATAAATATTTAGAAAAAAAACTAAATATTAGTTAATTCCAAGGTTGTCAGATACAGCCTGTTTGAAGTCTTTAATTGCATCTGCACGAGACTTGTTTCCTGCTGCATACTGTCTAACCTGATCACGCCAGTACTGATTGATTGTTTCATCGTACTGTGTAAGGTTCTTACCATTTGCATACTGGTTAGCTGGAACGAAGTAATCGAACATGTTCTGTCCGCCAAGGAATGCCAATGTACCGTTAGACTTAGCCATTACAACACCAGAAGATACTGTATCTTTTGTTCCGCCTTCGCCATTGAGTGTACCATTTGCCCACTTGTAAAGAAGACCATCATTAGATGTATCAAGAGTGATGAATTCGATAAGTTTCTTAACAGCTTCTTTCTTTGAATCAGGCATATTCTTGTTTGCGATTACCCATGTACCACCCCAGAAGAATCCGATAGGTGAGTTACAAACTGCCCAGTCACCATATGTACCTTCTCCAACTTTAGATCCACCGCAGTTAGGAGCGATTGTATAGTTGATAAGCCAAGCTGGTCCGAAGAATCCGAGAACTTCTTTTTCTCCAACACCTTTCATATCAGCAAACCAAGCGTCAGACCAGTCCTGTGTACCATTTGACCAGCCATTGTCTGTAAGTGTCTTTGAGTAGTCAAGAAGAGCTTCACGTTTTGGATCGATGTAAAGTTTTCCGTTTACAATCCAACCCTTGTCAGAAGAGTTTTCTACAGCATGCCAGATATCGCCGTCACCAGAAACGATAGCAATACCTTTCTCTGCACATTTTGCAGCTGCTTTCCAGTACTGGTTCCAAGATCCTGAACCACCACCAATTTCTTTCTGAACTGTTGCTGGATCATCTGTTCCGAATACTTTCTTTGCAACTGAACGGCGGTAGATGTAAGCTCCACCTGTTGACTGATAAGCAAGTCCGTCTACTTCACCCTTTGTGTTAGATCCGATATCAACTGTATAACCAGCGATGTCTGCATCTTTGATTGCCTTGTTGATGTCAATACCTAAATCTTTGTATGGCATTGCATAATCCTGCATATCACCTTTTGTATACTTTAATACGAAAGCTGCTTCTGCTGTATACATATCAGGTGCATCTTTTCCACCAGCCTGTAAAGCCTGGTCAAGAGCTGGCTGATA
>JAILQA010000392.1 GCA_024699205.1 Treponema sp.
TCCGCGCAAAATCAACTTTAAGCGCTTCCGCGAAATTGCAGACAAATGCGGAGCAGTATTAATGGTAGATATGGCACACTTTGCAGGTCTTGTTGCAGGTAAAGTTTTCACCGGTGATTATGATCCTGTAAAATGGGCAGACATTGTTACAACAACAACACACAAAACATTGCGCGGTCCTCGCGGTGCAATGATTCTCTGCAAAAAAGAATTTGCAGACTACGTAAATAAGGGATGCCCGATGGTTTTGGGCGGACCTCTCGGTCATATCATGGCTGCAAAGGCAATTGCATTTAAGGAAGCACGTACTCCAGAATATCAGGCTTGGGCACATCAGGTTGTAAAAAACGCTCAGGCCCTGGCAGAAGGCTGCAAGAGCTTTGGAATGCCGCTCCAGACTGGCGGAACAGACAATCACCTTATGCTTGTAGATGTTACAGGCTATGGTTTGACAGGAAAACAGGCAGAAGCTGCTTTGTTCAAATGCGGTGTTACAGCAAATGCAAACGCCCTTCCTTACGATAAAAACGGTGCATGGTGGACTTCAGGAATCCGCATTGGAACACCGGGCCTTACAACACTTGGCATGAACGAAGAAGACATGAAAGAAGTTGCTTCAATCATCGACTTTGTCCTTAAAAATACAAAGCCAGGTCTTACAAAAGAAGGAAAGCCTGCAAAAGGAAAGATTGAAATTTCTGACGATGCAGTAAGTGCTGCACGTGCTCGCGTAAATAAACTGCTCGGCGCACATGTGCTTTATCCGGAATTGGATTTAGCCTTCTTGAAAAAAGAATTCTGTTAATCAAAAAACATCCATGTTTTTTAATTAACGACAGTTTCCACATGGAAACTGTCACATGGTTTTAGAAGTGTGCCATCCATGGCCCTAAAAAAAATGCCGCATTCGTGCGGCTTTTTTTATTAGGGCGCAGCACAGATCTGTGATGTTGAATCCTGACGTTTATGCTATAATCCAATTAATGAATAAAAGTGAACTACATGAATCTATTATAAATAATTCTCAAATAACGTTTGCACGAAGCGGCGGAAAAGGCGGCCAAAATGTTAATAAAGTAAACACAAAAGTCTGCTTACAACTGCCTGTTTCTGCCATTTGTGGAATTACAGAAGAAGAGCGTGCACTGCTTAGAATAAAACTTGCTTCCATTATAAATGCACAGGGCTGTCTTTATATAAATGTTGATGAAGAGCGATTTCAGGAACTGAACCGCAAAATCGCCTTCGCCCGCCTTGAAAACCGCATTGTTCAGGCTCTTGTAATCCCAAAAAAAAGAAAACCCACCAGGCCAACTAAAGCAAGCAAAGAACGTAAACTAAAACTCAAAAAAATCCGCTCTGAACTGAAAAAGAGTAGGTCAAAGATTTGGTAGAGATCCTGTGTGAATTCAACAAAAAATACGAAAAAATTTTGGATAAAACACAACGAGTTTTTTAGTATTATATGATATAATCCCAGTAGGAGAAAAAAAGTGGGATTATACGAAGGTATAAAAGATGTTGCAAATCTTGTTCAAAAGGCTGACAACATAGAACTTTATAAACAATTGCTTGATTTAAGTGCTCAGGCATTAGATATGCAGAGTAAAATCTCAGAATTGACTAATGAAAATAAAGCACTAAAAGAACAACAAGATCTTTCAAATAGAATTGAACGACATAAAGAACCTTACATAACATTAAAAGACGATGAACTGCATATTTTGTATTGTTCGCATTGTTGGGATGTTAATAAGAAATTGATACAAGGTGAATGTGATATCAATGGGCACTTTTATTGTCCAGAATGCAAATATAGATTTGTTTATGATAGAGAAAAATACAAAAATCGTCCTAAGAAATATTCACAATTAAAAGTTTACGGACTATAGGAAATAATTATGGCCGAATTAACAGTGCAAGAAAAAAACGGAAAAATATTTTCATATCTAAGAAACGAATGGTTAGTGGCAAAACCAGAAGAGAGAATTAGACAAGCATATATTGTTAAACTTGTAAATGAATATGGCTATCCTCTTGAAGTAATGACAGAGGAATATAAAACTGATTTTAAGGGACGAGGTACTCACCCAACTCGTGCTGATATTGTAATTTACAAATCAAAAGAAGATAAAGAAAACAATTATAATGCTTTTATTGTTATAGAATGCAAGTCTGACAATGTCACAATCCATTTAGAAGATTTCTATCAAGGCACTGAATATGCTGCAAAGCTACGTGCACAATTTTTGATTCTTCATAATACAAAACAAACAAACTACTACACTGTTGATATGAACAAGATTCCGAACAAAGAAGATGCTTTTTCGGAAATTATTTCAATTCCTAAATTTTCTGAAATAAATGATAAAAAGAAAATTGACGAGATTAAAAACAAAACCAAAACTTTCACTCGAGAAGAATTTACTAAAACTCTAAAATCTTGTCATAACATTATTAGAAATAATGACAAACTTTCACCAGAAGCTGCATTTGATGAAATAAGTAAAATTCTCTTTATGAAGATTCGTGAGGAACGAAAAAATCAAGGCTCAAAAGTTTTTACGAAAGCAGAATATACGAATGGCAAGAAGCTCTACGAAGAAAATATCAGACCTAATCTAACGGGGGATGATAAAAATCTTGAATACATGCAATTTTTATTCAGGAGTACAAAAGAAGAATTTAAGGATGACAGACTTTTTGAGCAGAACGAAATTATAAAGATTCGCGAGAATAGTTTCGAACAAATTCTTGAAAAGCTTGAAAACTACAATCTATCTGACACCCAAGATGATGTAAAAGGAATTGCATTTGAACAATTCTTAGGTACAACATTCCGCGGTGAACTTGGTCAGTTTTTTACTCCGAGAACAATCGTTGATTTTATGGTTAGTATCCTTGATCCGCAGGAAGGAGAAGTTATCTGCGACCCGACATGTGGTTCTGGCGGATTTTTAATTAAGGCCTTTGAATATGTACGAGAAAAGATAGAGCGTGATATAAAAGATATAAAATCAGGATTACGAAAACGGCTTGAGGGAAAAGATTATGAATCAAAATCTGAAGCTGAGCAGTTAGAAATTAACAAACATATTGATGAAATGCAACAAATCATCAATAAAGAATTAGATACTCAGCAAGCTGGCGATAAAGACAAGAAGATTCCTGAAAGCCGAATGTATTCTCTTTCTCATAATTGCATTTATGGAACAGATGCTAATCCACGAATGGCTCGTACTTCTAAGATGAATATGATTATGCACGGTGACGGACACGGTGGAGTTCATCATCATGACGGCCTCTTGAATGTGAATGGCATTTTTGAAGAACGCTTTGATGTGATTCTTACTAATCCCCCATTTGGTGCTCGTGTAGATAAATCTCTTAAGATTTCTGAAGCTGACCGTTTTACAGATGAAAAACTCATTGCAAAATATACGGAACGTTATGGCGCAGAATATACAAAAGCTTTAAAACAAGTAAATGACAATATAGGAAACTCAATTCTTGATCTATACGATACAGGAAAAATGAGTGGACTCACCGAAGTACTTTTTATGGAAAGGTGTCTTCGTCTGCTAAAAAAAGGCGGACGCATGGGTATGGTATTACCAGAAGGTGTTTTAAATACTTCGAACCTTGCAAAAGTTCGTGAATATTTTGAAGGTCGAGCAAAAATTATTTTAATTTGTTCAATCCCGCAAGATGTCTTTATTGCTGCAGGTGCTACCGTAAAACCAAGCCTTGTATTTTTCAAGCGATTTACAGAAGAAGAAGAGCAGAAATATGCTGATTGTGTAGCTCAGGCTCAGAATGAAAAACGTGCAGAAAAACGAGATAAGATTGATGAACTAAATGCAGAGAAAGAAAAACTTCTTGATTCTAAAAAGCGAGAAGACAAAGCTCGCGTAAAAGAAATTAATAAGCTACTAGACGTAATTGAACAGCAAATTATTGAAGAAGCAAAACCGATAATCAAAGAACTATTTGATTATGAAATTCCAATTGCTATGGTTAATGATGCTGGAATTACTACAACAGGTGCAGCTTCTGAAAACAACGAATTACCAAAGCTTGTAGAAGAATTTGCCGCTTACAATGATAAAGTCAAGC
>JAILQA010000142.1 GCA_024699205.1 Treponema sp.
ACACTCCCCTCTTTTTCTGGAAATAATTATCAAAATAATTCTAACGATGAATATAATGATAAAATAAAAGTTTCTGCTTCCTGCGGAATCTCGCCAATTTATTTTATGGGAAACAATTTTATAAATAATTATTTCCCAAAACACACATTTATATTTTTACCATGCCTTACATTTTCAGTCGTTTTCCCATCAAAAACCAGCTGGAATTGCGGCATAATTTTTCAGGGGACCGGATCTAAATTAGAACACAGCGTAACAAATTATTCCAATAATCTTGATTTAATAATGTCTACACAGTTTTTCAGTTTTCACACCGCTTTTTTGCTTGAAAGAAAGATATTTTCACCACAGAATCTATTAGCTTTTCATGCAGGAATCGGAATAAGTAATTTTTTGAATTCTTCCTGCCAGATTGGAAACAGAAAAAGTTCACCAGTCCATTCATCAATTTTGTTTTTTAATTGCGGCTTGGCTCTACAACATAATTTTAATAAGAATATTTTTTGTAATTTATCTTTCAATTTTAACTATGCCATCTCGCCGTCAGAAACTTTTATTTTCTTTGAACCAGCCATAACAGGAGGTATTCTAATTTGAAAATAAAAATAATATTATCACTGATATTTTCTTTTTGCTTTGCTTCATGCTCCAATTTTCATACAAATCTATCACAATATTTTTCAGATTTTTTAAATAATAATACCAAAGTAATTAATCAGCAATTTTCCAATATAGAAAATATAAAGGAAAAAATGGAAGCTTTTTCAAATCTGGATTTTTATTTTAGAATCATCCAAAATCAGAATACTAATGATTATCAGCTGCCAAAAGAAATCTCAGAAGGGCAAATTATAAAAATTGAAGACACTATCACTTTTAATACAAGAAATAAAATTGAACTTTATAAAATCACAGACAACCTTTCTAATTCTATTATTCTTAATGATGATATTATTTCTCTTTCAATTTTTTTAGATTCTTCTCTTATAAAAAAGTACGAAAATAAAGAACCAGTCTCATTTCTTGATTTAATGCCTGAGCAAACCTACACTCTTGTTGTAACATTTAATTATGCCAGCATTATTCAGGAAGCACAATTTTACCTATACCTCAAGAAAAAATAAAAAGGAGTTTATCATGAAAAATAAATTAAATTTACAATTATTACTGCACTATCTATTGTTTTTATTATTTGCCGGCACATTTACAGCCTGCAATCATACAGTACATAGTGTAAATCAATACACAAATGCAAAACTTGCAGTAAGAATTATTTATCCTCAAAGCTCAGGTTTTGCAATCCAGCATCGCACAGCAGTTCCAGTTTTACCTCAAGAAGAAATCTTTTGGAAAGTGGAAGCAGAAAATACATCGGATTCATCAATCACCCCAGAAGAAATAACCTTACAAAGCTCTTCCGGCAATACATCTACAACTTTTATTTTAGAAATAATACCTGGTAATTGGAAGATTAGGGTTTTGGGTTTTGAGAATGAATCTGATGCGGAAGAAGGACTTCTGGAAAAAGCAATTTTTCAGGGAGAAAAAGAAGTTTTTGTTAATGACAAGGGACAGTACGAAACAAGTATTCAGGTCTATTATGTTCAGAGCGGTAAAGGAAATATAGATCTTTCGATTGATGTTTCCCAGACAAATCTTGAAAAGCTTACAATATATGGAACTGAAACTTGCATCGATGGGGTCTATTTTAGAAACGAAAACGGATTCTTTGTTATTCAAAAGCAAAATGTTCCTTCGGCTACTTACAGTCCTGTTCTTACTTTTTATGAAGGTCAAACAGATTTTGTACAGGTTTTATCCTTGCAGGAAAAAATTAATATTCGCCAGAATATGACCACCAAAAAATGGATTAAATCTGGAAATACAATTTATTTGATTGCTTCGCAGGATAATTATGCGGATTTTGTACTTACGCCAGAAACAATAATGCAATTAATAAATGCATCCTTTTATGTTGCAAGTACAAATGCAGAAGAAAGAAAACTTCCTCAAATTGTTGCCCAACCTTCAGATTCAAACTCAGGTTACTGGACTGCTCCTTTTGAAACAATTCAGGCGGCAATTAAAAAGATTCAGGTTTTGAATAAAAATGCCGTAGAAAATAATCTTTCCTCTGATTCAAACTATACAATTTATGTTGACGGTCCTCTTTATGGGCAGGAATGTTCTTTCTTGAAAATGCCAGGTTTTCCGTGTGTAATTACAATAAAACCCTATAAAAATACACTCGGAGAAACTACTGCAATGATACATGGGCGTAATGCTACCACAAACAATTTCGGCAATTCTAGCAATTCTGGAAGCTCTACAAGTACGCCACCTTCCCTTCCTTCCGTTTTTACAATCGACAAGGAAAATACCTTGATTCTATCTGATATAGAAATTGAAGACGGAAATATAAGTGTAGAGAATGATGGAAATCTCATCCTCCAGGGCCAGCCTGAACTTAGGAAGGGGCTTATTATATTAAAAGAAAATGCGATTCTTCAGCTTGATGACATAAGCAGTCCAAACAATTCCAGTGGAACTTCTTCAATGCAAAATCGTATAATTGCAAATATTAAATCTGCTGCGCCTGTCAAAAATAAAGTTCTTGTAAAAGGATATAACAATCAAATTATATCGGAAGATGTAATTTCACGATTCAGATTGAAAAATCCCGGTTATTATCTGGACTACGATGAAATCCTACATCAAGGCTTTATAAACGCTTCTTCGGTGACCATAAAATTACCAAAAATTGATGTTTGCACTGTCCATATAAATGGCGCAAACAGCCAGAATAATATTACAAAAAACAATGATAATTGTTTTCTTATCAGTCAGGATTTTTCATGCAGTCCACAGATTACTGCCTCAGAAACTCTTTTTTCTGTTTATGTCGAAACCCCGGAACTAAACGAAGAAAACCAGAATATTTGTCTTGAAAATGAATCAATCAATCTGTCTTTGTATGTGGACGGTATACCATTTGTGTATGGAACTAACAGCACAGTAAATAATACAGAAAAAACTCTTGTTTTACCCGAAGATTTTATTTTCAGCGGAAACTATATTCTTGAAGTTACTTATGAATATGACGGCATTTACTATGATGAAAAAACACTGGTAAGGGTTTTATGAGTATCAAATTAAAACAATACTTTGCTGAAGTTTTATTTTTACTTTTATTTTTCTCATTTATAAATTGCAGAAACTCTGTCAGAACAGAAAAATCTCTGCTTAAAGTCAGGTTAGAATATGATTTTTGCACTAGAGACAGCAATTTTTTTGCTGGATATTTGCAAAATGAAAGAAGTGTCTTTCCTGATTTTAATGCGGAGAGCTCCAATATTTTCTGGACTTTTACTTTGCTGGACCAAAACGATAATCCAGCAGACACTTTTTCTTTTGAACTCACGCAAAGCTTATCATTTTTTATTCCAATTGAAGAAGGAAAATGGAAAGTGAAAGTTCAAGGAATATTTTCACAAGCAGAAGAAAATCTCCCTGAGGAAAACCATTCTACAGACAATACAAGTTTTCTTCCACCAGCAGATTCTGTCATATTAGAAGGAAGCTCAGAATTGTTTGAAATAATAGATTCGTATTATTATGATTTATCAATTCCCGTATCTTTACAAAATAATTCAGGTTACGGGAAACTGAATCTTAAAATAAATGCAGGCAATTCTCCTGTCACAAAAGTTATCATAACTGACACGTCGAATACATTTAATCATACTTTTTACAAAAATGAAAATGGCATTATAGAAATCAGCCTCACAGAACTTCCTGCAAACACATATAACTGCCTTTTCTCTTTTTATTCAGATTCAATTTATTTGTTTTCGCTCACGCAGATTATTAACATAAGCTCAAATCTTACTTCTAACAAATGGAAGAATCCTTTTCAAAGCTCCGAAAGTCAGACATTTTTACAAACAGATAAAGACACACTGTTTATCACCCAAAAAGATATAAACCATATAAAGGGAAATACATTTTTTGTGCAGGGAAATGACTATCAAAATCTTGCGCAAGAAAATGAACTGGAAAACAATTTTTACCAGTCACTTGAGTTCAATCAAAATGCAATAGAGAAAACACCAGACAGCTCTTTCTTCAAACCATA
>JAILQA010000410.1 GCA_024699205.1 Treponema sp.
AGTTTTTAAGAATTCAAATTGTGTTTTCATGCCAAACAAAGACTCAGAATGACCAATAAACAAAAATGCATTATTAGCAAGAGCTTCATAAAAACGATTCACAACTGAAAGCTGAGCAGCCTCATCAAAGTAGATTAACACATTTCTGCAGAAAATAACATCCAGATTTCTGATTCCTGAATCATTTCTAAGATTATGATAGTCGAATTTTATCGGGTCAAGGATTTCTTTATTTGCCTGATATCCACCTTCAATCTTAGTAAAATACTTTGAAAGATAATTTTCTGGAATTCCTTCAACCTTGGCATCTGGATAGAACCCCTTCTGCCCAACAAGTAAAGATTTTAACGAAATATCCGAAGCTGTAATCTGAAAATTATATCCTGGCGGAAGAATTTCCTTTAAAATCATGGAAATTGTCAAAGGCTCTTCTCCTGTTGAACAACCTGCACTCCAGATTTTAACTGTTTTGTCAAAAGAGGAAGCCTTTTTACGTTCCAGAACATGTGGGATAACATAATTTACAAAAGCATCAAAATGCGGTTGGTTTCTAAAAAAACGTGTAAGATTTGTTGTAACCGAATCCAACATCTCTTTCATTTCATCAGAATTGCGAGTCACTAACTGATAATATTCTGCAGGAGTAGCAATATTTTTCTTACGCAAAATTTCTTTTATTCTGCCATCAAGAATAGAACGATTCGTTGCAGAAAACGTAATTCCGCTCTCATCATAAATCAGTTTGCGGAATTTTTCATAATCTATATCGCTTAAAATCTCTAACATACACACATTATACAACAGAAATTTATAATTGTAAAAATAATTTAATTTAGTTTTTACTCATTTTATTGCGGGTGGAGATTGCAGAAAGTGGCGTAATAAATCATCAATCTGGAGTTTTAGTTTATTTTCACACTCTTTTTCATTCTTAAGATTTTTATCGTCTGACTGCTCAAAAGTTTTTACCGCAGAATCATAAAACTCTTTTAACTGTATGTGCTGCTCTGGAGTAAACAAAAAGATGGGCAGTTTTTCTATGTGGGAGCGCAGAATTTTTAAGCTGGCAAAGGTATTTTTATAGTATTCTTCGTACAAACTGCTATTAAAAAGGCAGATAATAGTTTCCCAGGGATAATCCAGCGCTGGTGACGGAATAAAAAAATTGGCACTGTTCAAAAGAAGGGAACCTTTTTCGTCAATACAGCAGACAGGATGATTCGCAATAAAACGATAAACAATTTTTTTCTGGCGATATAGTTTTTCTGGTGCTGACTGCTGGAAATCATTCTTATCAAAATGAATTTGAAGATTTGATTCTGTCAGATGATAAGGCTGAATGTCTTTTCCACGGAAAATAGCCTCCACATCTGCGCCCTTCCTTGACTTAAAAAGCTCATTATTATTGCCAGTAACAATTCCCATCCCAAAAACCGCGTTATTTTTAAGTGTGATATGAGGAAATGATTCCAGAAGCTTCTGATTTATAAAAAGCTTATCAGGTGGTACCAGAGGAATAAAATAATCCGGTCCACTTATTCTGGATTTTTGAATTGTTCCTCCAGAAAGTGCAAGTTCCTCTTTTCCTTGATTCTTTTCGACCGTCAGCAGAATTGATTGTGACACAACACCTTTGAAAGCATTTCCAAAATCTCTTATTTTAAGGCTGCAATTCTGCTCAAGCAGAAAGTGACGGATTTCTTTATGCTTTGCAACATTCAAAAATGATTTTGGCAAGAAAAAATGCAGAGTACCATGGTCTGCAAGCTGCAAAAAAGCCTTATAAAGACAGATTGAAAAACTTTCCGAAGTATTCAGAAGCGGATATTTTTCTTTTAATTCAAGCTTTTTTCGTGCAGAAAAGTGTGCACCCCAAGGCGGATTTGTAATGATAAAATCAAAATAAAGATTAGAAAAATCAGAATTAGAGAAGGAAGTCTTTTGATCAGAAACATTTTCGGGTGTAAATAAAAAATCCCCCTCCAGAAAATCTCTTCTAAAAATATTTGCCTTGAGATTTGCATCATGAAAAAACATTGCAAGATTGACCCGGCAGATTTTTAGTGCAAGCTCATCAATATCAGAAGCAAAAATTAAATCCGGCTGATGATTTTTTGAAAGAACTTTAAGCAGGATGTTTCCACTTCCACAGCAGGGGTCATAAACAGATTTATCAGAAGGAATGTGAATGTCTTTCAGAAGTGATTGGGGAGTATAAAAGCTTCCGCTTCCTGCTTTTTTTGAAAGGCTGAGAATTGACTGATAAAAAGCACCAATTAAATCATCATCTTCATTAGGAATAAAAAAAGAATCAAAAAGTGAAGGATTTACCGGTTTTTGTCTTTCCGGAGCCGGGGCTTTTTCTTCCAAAGATTTTTTCCATTCAAGCATTTGACGGGCAATAAGAGTGTCAGACAAAAGGGGCGGCTCAAGTAGATTTTCGCAAACAAGACAGCGGTAACAGAGAGAAAAAACGGCCTCTTCGGGAGTAAGATTTGAAGCTTCATAAAGCTGAACAAGGCTGAATAAAAGCTTTTTGCGTTCTGGCGATGTAAGGCCGTGATGAAGGGTCTGTTTTTTTGAAGAGAGACTTCTATTTGCACGGGAAGAAAGTTTATTCTTTGTATTTTGCCTGATTTGCTTCAGATAATCATCGGTTAACTCTGCAGGAAGTGGTGGTATCAGTTTTTCTTTCTGCCAGTTTTTTAATGTTGCGGGGGAGATTTTTAACTCTTCACAAAGTTTTTGTTCGATATTCACAAGAAAAAAAAAGATTGGAGAATAGGGGATTTGAACCCCTGACACCCGGCTTGCAAAGCCGGTGCTCTAGCCAACTGAGCTAATTCCCCAATTGATAATTTAATTTTATCATTTTTTTGTTTTTGTTTCTATAGTTTTATGATATAATTTTTGAGAATTTAAATTAGCCGAACATTGTTTACGGGAGTTTTTATGAAATATAAAAAATTATTTCTTAATGTATTTATTTTGATTTTAATTTCTGGCAACTGTGCTTTTGCAGCTGATTCTTTACGTGATACATTTATTCAATGCGGAAAGGCCTATATGGGTGTTCCTTATCGTGAAGGTGGCACTACGCGAAGCGGAATGGACTGTTCTGGTTTTGTTTACGTCGCCGCCAGGGATGCCGGAATATCACTTCCAAGAACAGCTGCCGAAATGTACAGGGTTTCAACAAGAATTTCAGATAGTGAACGCAAAGCAGGTGATTTAGTTTTCTTTGCTGTCGGCTCAAGTATTTCTCACGTAGGAATCTATCTCGGAAACAATCAGATGCTGAACAGCGCAAGTGATGGTCCCCGCACAGGAGTAGTTATTTCAAAACTTTCAGAACCATACTGGCAGTCTCATTATTACTGCGCAGGAAGAATTATAAATGATGGCGCATCATCTTCATCAAGCAAGCCTACGACTACAACACCGGCACCATCTTCTTCAGGTTCAAATTCCTCAAGTTCTAATTCTTCCAGGGGCAAAAAGCACGCTTCAGTTCTGTTTAATTTCAACGGATATTTTGACTGGAGCTTCTACACCCCGGCAAACGAATTCGCTTTCTGGCCTAGAGGCGGTTCTTTGCAGGCTGAATTCCAGCTTAATTTGTGGCCAATCAATCCTGGTATCATGGTAAGATACACTTACCCTATCCAGTCTTACTCAAACTTTGAATTCGGCACTCTGTTCAATTCATTCAATCTTCCGGTTTGTCTTACAATACATCTGAACAAATATGTTGAATTCTATGCAGGTGTCGTATTATCTACAGGAACTGTTGCTTCACAACCGCAGACTTTAATTGGAACAGAGAAAATGGTTCAGCCGCCGATCTTCCCTGGTATTTTCGGTGTTTCATTCCAGACACCAAGAGTACGTTTAGGCTCTGTATACGGTTCTCTCGTGCAGGATATTTCTTATACTCACTACAAGGCTGCTGAAGGTTATGACAATATGACCTTTAAAGAAACTATTGCACAGGGATTTACATTCTCAACAGGTATTTCAATTACTCTGCCGCTCTAGAAAAGACTTATCCTAAATCCGGTTCATCGCATAATTCGATTGAATCAGAAGTTATGCCTTCACTCTCAAAAAGGATGATTTGATTTCTTCCTTTTTTGAGAAGCGGCCCCGGAATATAAAGACGTTTCTGAGGTCCGATATTCCAGTAACGACCAAGATTAAATCCGTTGATATAAGCAAAGCCTTTTCCCCAGCCGGAAAAATCAAGGAAGGTATCATCGTAAACTATTTTTCCTTCAGTATAATTTGGTTCATACTCAAACTCAAAAAGATAAAATCCCGGCAATCCCTTTGTGTAACCTGCATTAAAATCAATTTTATCCATCTGTTCAGAATTAAATGCAAGAGGATATGCCTGCCAGTCATTACAACACTTTCCATTTATTTTCACATCGCCCGTAATTCCCTTTTGCTGCTTTTTGATTCTTCCGCCAAAGTTCACTCTTCCAAGATTTTCTGCCAGAATGTAAAGAGCCTTTTCACCAGTGTCCGATTTGTTGATATCAGAAAAAGTCGCTCCCTTAGCAATTTCCCTGTCAAAAAGCGTAAAAACCTTCTGTAAGTTCTGTAAATTTTGTAAGTTCTGTAAATTCTGCCAACATTTATCTGAACCCAAAAATCCAATCAAACGGTCATTTGCCGAGCTAAACTTAATTTTTACCTTGTCTTCCCCAGCACCAGAATCCAGTTTGCTTTTATAAAGCACATAACCACTTCCAACTCCAAGTTTTTCCATACTAAGAGGATTTTCACTGGCAGAAGGAGTAGAAAGATTTTCCAAATTTTCAAAAAGTCCGGTCGCCTTACAGAGAGGAATTTTTCCAAAAGATTTTTTCTGGATTTTAGTAGAAAGTGTAAGCTGTTTTGTTAGCAAGCCCGGATTATAAACCTTTACCACATCGTGAAGAACTTTGTATTTTTCCGTAATATCACCACATTCGCTCAAGACTGCATCATAATCATAAGAAGTCGTATCGGGAGTAAGCTTTGTATAATAATTTGACCCGTTCATAAAGCCAAAATTGGTACCGCCGTGGAACATATAAAAATTCACATTACCATTTTCCAGCATGTAGATGAGATCTTTTTTATTCTGCTCCAGATTCGATTTTTTGTGTCCACCATTTCCCCAGGCGTCAAACCAACCAGCCCAAAATTCCATGCACATAAGCGGACCATTTTTTCTTCCCTTACGCCTGAGTGCTCCAAACTGCATTGCCGCCTTTGAACCAAAATTAGCAGTAGGAAGGGCGTCCGGTATAGAACCGTTTTTCAGAGCCCAGCCCCAGGGACCATCGGAAGTTACAAATGGAACAGTTATGCCCTGCTCCCGTAGACAATCTGCCAGAAATTGCAAATACTTTTTATCCCGTCCAAAATAACCATATTCATTTTCAATCTGGACAAGAATTATTTTACCACCCTTGTCAATCTGATGAGGAACAAGACGAGGAATTAGCTGATTATAATAGTCTTTTACATGCTCCAGATAAGGTCCATAAGAAGAACGAAGCTTCATGCCATCCTCACGTAAAAGCCAGTAAGGAAGACCTCCAAACTCCCATTCAGCACAAATAAAAGGAGAAGGACGGATGATGATATACAAACCAAGCGACTCTGCAATATCAATAAACTTTATAAAATCACGGTCGCCTTCCCATAAAAACACCCCTTTTTCAGGCTCATGGAAGTTCCATGGAATATAAGTTTCTACGGTGTTACAGCCAAAGTTCTTTAATTTTTCAAGTCTGTCCTGCCAGTATTCCGGTCTTACCCTAAAATAATGAAGGGCTCCCGAAATAATCTTGAACTTTTTTCCATCCAGATAAAAATCATCTTTTATTTCAAACCTACCCATTCCGCCTTACCTCTTGTATTGTTAAGCAAACTGTTTCTGATACAAATTGTAATAAGCCCCTTTCTTAGCCATCAACTCTGCCGGCGTTCCGCTTTCAATAATTCCACCATCATCAATTACAAAAATACGGTCAGCATTCTGAATAGTAGAAAGTCTGTGAGCGATTACAAAACTAGTGCGATTTTTAAGAATACTTGCAATTCCCTTTTGAATCATAAGCTCTGTTTTAGTATCAATACTACTTGTTGCCTCATCCAAAATAAGAATCCCAGGTGCAGAAAGCATAGTCCTTGCAAAAGCAACCAGCTGCCTCTGGCCATTACTCAATTCACCACCTCGGGCAGTAAGCTTTGTATCATAGCCATTTTCAAGTTCCCTTATAAAATCATCAGCATGAACCGCTTTTGCAGCCTCAATCATTTCCTCTTCACTGGCATCAAGTCTTCCATACATAATGTTTTCGCGGATTGTACCAGAGAAGATATAATTATCCTGAGTCATTATTCCCATCTGAGTCCTAAGACTGTCAATCGTAACCTCGCGAATATCCTTACCATCAATCAAAATCTGTCCGCTCTTTATGTCATAAAATCTGCTCAAAAGATTTACGATTGTAGATTTACCGGCCCCTGTAGGACCAACAAGAGCAATAGTTTCCCCTGCATTAACATTAAAACTAACATCACTAAGAACATCCGTTTCGTTATCATAACCAAAAGTAACCTTGCAGAAATTAACATCGCCCTTTATTGGTGGCATAGGCTTAACATTAGGGTGGTCAACCACTGTAGGCTGAGTATCGATGATTTCAAAAATACGCTCTGCACCACTTGCCGCATTAATTGCCTGATTATAGAAATTACTAAGATTCATAATAGGCTGCCAGAACATACCCACGTAAGAACCAAAGGCAATATAAGTACCGATGGAAACATTATCAATTCCAAGAATCTTAATTCCCACCAGATAAAGTGCCATAGTTCCCACGCTCCAGCACAAATCAATCCAGGAACCAAAAGCATCACACCAGCGTACAGCGTTCAAAAACTCCTTGCGGTCAGCCCAGACAAGCTCCTGAAAGGTTTTATCTGTTTCGGTTTCAGCCCTAAAGCTCTGAATTATTTTGATTCCCGACAAATCCTCGTTTATAAAAGCGTTCATGTTAGAAGATTTTTGTCGCTTTGCCTTCCAGTATTTTTCTGCCTTAATTGAAATCAGAAAAACCCCAACAATCAGTAGCGGAAGAGAACACAAAGCCGCCAGCGCAAGCTTTACATTCTTTGCAAACATAATTGCCATAACCGCAACAACCGTTATAAGGTTAGGAATAAAAGTTGTAACGGCATTTTCAATAATGTCTTTAAGCGAGTTAGTATCACCAATAATTCGAGCAAGGATTTTTCCACTTGGACGAGAATCAAAAAACTTCAAATCCAGCTTTTGAATATGATCATAAAGCTGCTGTCTTATGTCCTGAATAACCTTGTTACTTGTCTTTGCCATAATCAGCATACGGAACTTAATTGCAAGAATCATAAGAATATTCAAAGAAGCAAAGATGATTACAATCTTAATCAGCCCCGGAATGTCACCTGGAACAATATAATTATCAACAGCCTTTTCCATAATCAAAGGATTAATCAAATCAATAACTGTACCAAATGCCATCAGCAAAAGAACCAGAAAAACTCTGCCCTTATAACGCAAAAGATATTTAAAAAGTCTCGGAATAGTCGCAAACTTACTCTTTTTTACTGCTGCTTCATCCTGTTTATAACTATTTATTGCCATAACTTCACCTCATCGTTGTGAATCATAGGTTTCTTTATAAAGACCGCCCTTAGCCAGAAGTTCCTCGTGAGTACCTTCTTCTACAATATGACCGCCATCAAGAACAATAATCTTATCCGCCTTTCGCACACTGCTTATTCGGTGACCAATAATGATTTTTGTCATTCCGTGCAAGCCTTCCAAAACCTGCTGAATATCCTGTTCAGTCTCAGTATCCAGAGCCGAAGTAGAATCATCCAGAACAAGAACAGGCGTATTGCGAGCCAAAGCCCTTGCAATCGTAATACGCTGCTTCTGACCGCCGCTCAAGCCTACACCGCGTTCGCCAATTACAGTGTTTTCAGCATCCTTCATTTCATTTACAAAACCAAGAGCCTGGGCTTTTTCCAGTGCCTGCATAACCGTCGGCTTAGACATAGTTTCCTTTTCACCAAGCCGAATATTTCCTTCAATAGTATCGCTGAACAAAAATACATCCTGCATAACACAGGCAATACTTCGGCGCAAGGTATTAAGCGGAAGATTTCGGATATCAATGCCATCCAGCTTTATAGAACCGCCCGTAACATCATACATTCGCTTGAGCAGATTTATAATTGTAGTCTTACCGCTTCCAGTCGCTCCCATAATACCAAGAGTCTGTCCAGCCTTAATATCAAAACTTACATTATCAAGGATTTTGCGACCGCCAGCCTCGTAAGTTACATTTTCAAAAGAAATTGAACCGTTCAAATCAAACTGATTAAAAAGTGCTGTATTAATCTGTTCATCAGCATTTTGAGAAGCAAGAGCCGATTCATCGTTAATCTGTGGAGTCTGCTCGTAGATTTTGTTCAGACGTTTAATACTTGCCTTTGCACTTGAAAGCCCATTTGTAAGCCAGCCCAGCATTTCCATAGGCCAGACAATATTACCCACATACTGAATAAAGGCAATAAGTTGACCAACAGTCATTTCTTCCTTTATAACAAAAAGCCCACCCAAAATGAGCATTACCGCCGGGAGCAGCCTGGTTATAGCCTGAACCATAGGATTATAATGAACAAAAATCTTAGACTGGGTGATGTTCAATTCATAATACTTCTGATTATGCTTGTGAAACTTTTTGATTTCAAAATCTTCGCGGGCAAAAGCCTTAACAGTTCTTACCCCTGCCAGATTTTCAGCCGCAGTATTATTAAGCTCCGAGTTTTCCTGAGCAATAGCACCAAAAACATCATCAAGCTTTTTTTCCATGCGGATTGCAATAACACCGGCAACAAACATAAAAAGAGTCGGAATAATTGCCAGCTTCCAGTTAAGATTGAACATATATACTGTAGTAATCACAGCACGCAGCACAACTTCAGCAATCAAAATCCCCATAAAAGCCGCGACATCCCAGATTCGGTCAACATCATCCTTAACACGGCTCATCAATTCTCCAGAATTAATACCGTCAAAAAAGTTAGCCGAAAGACTCTGTATTTTCTGAAAAAGATTTATACGCACTTCCGAAGCAATCTTACTTCCGCACCAGTCACAGATAAACTCTTTTGTATACTGAAAAACGCAGCGTCCGATACCAATTCCCAAGATTCCCAGCAGCAAGCCCTTAAGCAAATCCATATTATGCGCAACAAGAACATCGTCAACAATATGCTGAACAATAATAGGCGCAATCATATCAAGCCAGGTCGAAAATGCCATAGAAAAAACT
>JAILQA010000414.1 GCA_024699205.1 Treponema sp.
TACGTGCTAGAATTATTTTGAGGTTTTTATGAAGAAAAATATTTTTGCAATTTTAATATTTTTTATGATTTCTTGTCTGTCGGCTCAAACTATTGCGGTTTTGAATGGTCCTTCTGCAATTCCTTGCGCCTACTTAATGGAAGAAAAGCCAGAATATAACTATTTGTCCTGTGCTTCAGCCCAGATTGCATTGCCAAAATTAATTAAAGGTGAAGCTGACATCGGTTTTTTACCGCCCAACCTTGCTGCCAAAGTTTACACGGATAATAAGGGTGCGCTTCTCTGCCTGGGAATCTGCGGAAATGGAAATCTTTTTTTAATCACAAAAAATCAGGATTTTACTGATTTAAGCCAGCTCAAAGGAAAAACCATAGCTTGTGCGGGACAGGGTGCGACTCCCGAATATGTAATGAATTATATTCTGAATAAAAAAGGAATTAAGGATGTTACGCTGGATTTTTCAACACCAAATGCTCAGATTGCAGCAATGGTTCTTTCTGGCAAATTTGAATATGCTCTTGCCCCGGAACCATTTGCTTCGGTTGCAAAAGAAAAAGATTCAGCTGTAAAACTAGTCAGCATAAGTAAAGAATTTTCTGCAGTTACAGGTGGCAGTGATTTTCCAATGACACTTCTGGTGGTAAATAAAAAGTATGCGGAAACTCACAAAAGGGAAATTTCAAAATTTATAAATCAGTATGAAAAAGCTGTGAAGCGGACTGTAAAAACTCCATGGGAAGCAGCTGAACTTTCAGAAAAACATGAACTGGGATTAAAAGCAGTGGTTGCCCAGAAAGCAATTCCTAATTGTGCTTTTACCTGGATACCTGCAAAAAAGTCAAAAGCTGAAATTGAAATGCTTTTGAAGCTGTTTAATCAGCCTTTACCAGATGCAGGCTTTTATTATTAAAATGAAAAAAATCCTGATTACTGTTGCTTCAGCATTATTCATCATCCTTTTGTGGCAGATACTTGCTCTTATAATCAACAGTCCCTTGATTTTACCTTCGTTTTTTAAAGTCTTACAGGATTTTTCTTCACTCTTAAAAACAGAATTATTTTACCGACAGCTCGCTTTCACATTTTTACGGGTGATTCTTGCTTTTTTACTTTCTATTTTTGCCGGAACAATAATTGGCTTTTTATGCGGGCGTTTTGAAACCGTCAGAGCGTTTTTAGCTTTCCCGCTTGTTATTCTGCGAGTAACCCCAGTTGTGGCCTTAGTTTTAATCCTTGTATTTTCCCTGTCATCATCGGCAGTTCCTGTCGTTGCAAGCATTCTTATGACACTTCCGATGATTGTTACAGGAATAAGCGAGGGTGTAGAGCATTCAATCAAAGATTCAAAAATGAATGAAATGACCCTCGTATTTGATTTTACCAAAAAGCAGAAAATAAAATACCTTTTGATTCCCCAGTTAAAGCCCTACATAAAAAGTGCTCTTGTTTCAAGTTTTGGAATGAGCTGGAAAGTTGTCGCTGCCGGTGAAGTTTTAAGTCTTCCTCAATTTGCGCTTGGAAGTGCGCTTGCAAAAGCCCAGGTTCATCTGGAAACTTCTTTTGTACTTGCATACACTCTGGCCCTAATTATTTTAAGTTATTTTTTTGAAGTGATTTTAAAGTTCTTGTGTCGTGAAAAAGATTCAAATCAGTCTTTTGGAAAAGCTGGAAAACCGAATCCCGAAGAATATATGCCGCAATTCATTGAAAATGAAAAGCTTGCACTTATTGCTCCAAGCGGTTTTGGAAAAACAACTCTTCTGGATTATTTTTCGCAGTTTTTTGATGAAACTTCCTACTGTTTTCAGGAAAACCGTCTGATGAATGAATGCACTGTCTTTGAGAACATAATAATTCCTCTTTTAAATAAATACGATGAAATCACAGCCAGAAAAAAAACAGACTACTATATAGAAAAAATGTATCTTACAGAAAAGAAGAATGTAAAAGTTAAGTTCTTAAGCGGTGGTCAAAAACAGAGGGTTGCACTGGCACGGGCTTTGGCTTTTCCTTCACGGATTTTGCTTTTGGATGAAAGCTTTAATTCTCAGGATTATAAATTAAAAATGCAGCTTATGGATTTTATCAAGCAAGAATTGACGGCCGCCCCCAAAACACTTATTTTTGTTACCCATGATGAGCGGGACGGAAAATACTTGTGTGATAGAATTGTTTATCTGGATAAGGCAATGTCGCAAGAGTAACAAGAGTGACAAGATTGATAAAACCTGACAAATGCAAGGGCTTCAGATAAGTCAGTTTTTTACAGATTATTCGCTTTTTTTATAAAATATTCGTTTTTTCGTATTAAATGCAATTCTTTTGTATGATAATTCAATTAAAAAAACTGCTGAAATACTATATTATTTTGAAAGATTAAATCGAAATAATAGAGGAAGATATGGCGACAGGCAAAGTTTTTTTAATTGAATTATCATACAAAAGAATTGCATTTAATACGAAAAAACG
>JAILQA010000433.1 GCA_024699205.1 Treponema sp.
ACCCTTTCTCCAGATGTAATTCTTCTTGATATTGAAATGCCTAAAATGACAGGCGTAGAATTTCTCCAGAAACGCAAGGAACTTAAGCTTGATGTTCCTGTAATTGTTCTTTCAAGTATTGCGACTGAAGGCGCAGCGGTAACAATTAAGTGTCTGGAGTTGGGAGCCTCGGATTTTATTACAAAGCCCGGTGGTTCTTCAATTTCCTTGAATATTGCTGATGTTTCCGGTGATATTATTGAATGCATTTCTTCTTACGGAGGTGCTTATGCCCTCATGCACGGAAAAAATGTTTATGATCCAGAATTCTTCCTTCATCAGAAAAAATTAAAAGAAGCTACCCGCCGAATTACCAAGCAGAAAGGTGATGAGGCTGTTAAGTCTATTACCCTTTCTAAAGCTGATATAGCAAGTCTTTCTGCCTGGACACCGGCTGTAGAAAAGAAACCTTCTGTAGTTGTACCGGAAAGAGAAGGTGGAAGAATAGAAATTATTGCAATTGGTATTTCCACAGGTGGACCAAACGCCCTGCGTGAGATGTTCAAATCTTTGGATTCTACAATCCATCAGCCAATTGTTGTTGTTCAGCACATGCCGGCTGGATTTACTGCAGAGTTTGCAGCCAGCCTTAATGCAATTTGTCCTCTCACAGTAACCGAAGCAAGGGATGGAGAGCCGCTTTTAGGTGGACATGTTTATATAGCGCCGGGCAATTACCACATGCAGATAGTCCGAAAGCCAATCGGAAATATTATCCGTTTGAATCAGGATGCCCAGAGAAATGGTCACAGACCTTCTGCCGATGTACTTTTTGAATCGATTGCACAGATTTATGGAAACAAAGCTCTTGGAATAATTATGACTGGTATGGGACGCGATGGAGCTGCTCAATTAGCCGAAATGCGAAAAAAAGGGGCCTGGACTTTAGGACAAAATCAGGCATCATGTATTGTTTACGGAATGCCTAAGGTTGCATATGAATTGGGGGCAGTTCAAAAACAGGTTGCACTTAATGACATGGCAGGAGAAATCAACAAACTTGCCGCCGAGCATTTATACAGATAAATTATAATTCATTAAGGTGTTTCTGACATTCAGCGACGCCTTTTTCATTTTTCAACTCATGATAAGTATCGCGGAGATTGTAAATCGCATCTTCATAATAAGGGTTAAGAATAACTGCATTCTGAAATGCTTCACTTGCTTTTTCAAAATCGTCGCTCTTAAAATGCACAACTCCTAAAAGATTCCAGAAATGAGGATTTTCAGTGTTTATCTCAATCCCTTCATAGCAGTAATTGAGAGCATCCTGCATTTTATTTGCCTGAAGACATGCAGTTCCTAAAGCTTCAAGAATCTCTTCATCGTAATAATTCAATTCATGAGCTTTTCTGAAGGAGTTTATTGCGTTTTCCATATCACCTGAGTTTCTATAAGTAACGCCGAGGTTATACCATACCAGATGATTGTTATTGTCAATTGTAACTGCACGTTTTAAACAGGCAATTGCATCTTTGTAATTGCCCTTTGAAGCGAGAATAAGTGCGTGATTGTTAAGTTTATCTGCACGTTCTATCATTTAAAATCCTTTGGAATCATTGAATCAAATAATTCATAAATTAAAGCAGCAATTTTTTCAGAATCCGAAGATTGCTGACGAGCTGCAAAGTAATCAGAAAAAGCCCGACAGTTTTCGTGAATCAGCTTTTTTCCTTTTTCTGCTGCATCTGTAATGCAAGCGCTTTCTTCCAACAAAGAAATACATTTTTCCACAGCAGGAGAATTAATTCCTTCTTTCTGAGCCTGCTCCATCAAAGCAGAGATTTTTGCCTTATCTTCAGGACATTTTGCAATATGAATTAAAACCGGCAGGGATTTTTTTCCTTCTACAATATCATCTCCACGTTTTTTACCAGGATTTCCTTTTGTAAGATTTATTACATCATCAATAATCTGAAAGCCAATTCCTATATTTGCGGCAATTTCACCAATTTTTTCGCAATCTTCTGTACTTGCACCGCCAGCCGTAAAACCAACCTTAGCGGCAAGGGAAGATAAAGTTCCGGTCTTGCACTTTACCATAGACATGTATTCTTCCTGTGTTGGAAAAATGCTTTTATTCCGGTGCCAGTAAATATCCATAGCCTGACCAAGATGCAGGCGTCTCAATTCATTTGTATAAAGATTATAAAAGGTCAACTTAAGGGCTTCAGAAAGGGCAATACTGTTCAGGCAGACAGGGGCTTCAAAATAAAGCCAGGAAGCCGCATTCAGGGCTGTATCGAGTCCGTAAGTTATATAGGCAGAAGGTTTTCCCCGCCGCAAATCAGCAGAATCTTCTATATCATCGTGAATTAAACTTGCCGTATGGACAAACTCTACAAGGGGAGTAAGGGCATAAGCTTCATCTTCTGATATAGAATTGTCATAAAAGTTTTTGGACAGTTCATAACTCAAAATCAAAAGCAAAGGTCGCCAGCGTTTTCCTCCCAAAGAAATTAAATCTTTGTTTGGCTGAATAAGATTCTGGATAAAGTTGGGCTTAACTGCCTCAGGTAATTGCGAAAAAGAAAGTAATTGCCAGTCCTGCGAAAAATCCATTGAAAGCGCTTTATCAAGAGCGGCTTCAATTTTAGTTAATCTCTCTATAAAATCGTTTTTCATGCCCCTGCATTATATGATATAATTCAAAAAATGTAAAATTAGGATTGAATATGAAATTAATTTGTGGACCTATGGCTACGGTCAGTCATCCGGCCTTTAGATTTCTTGTAGAAAAGTTTGGCGGTTGTGATGAATATTTTACCGAAATGATAAATGCGGGAACTCTTCTGACAGGCGGTCCTTTTGAAAAATACTATCTGGACTCTTCTCCCTGTCCCCAAAAAATTGTCTGGCAGCTTACTTCTAAAAATACAGAACTAATGCTTGGTGCAGCAGAAAGAATTGTAAAACTTGATGGTATTGGAATTGATTTGAACATGGGCTGTTCTGCTCCCGATATTTATAAAACCGGTGCCGGCATTTCCTGGATGATTAAAGACAGGGCTGAAACTTTTGCAATGGTAAAGAGTGTGGGAGAGATAATCAGTAATTATAATTCTTCTTTGGAGAATAATTGTACAACGCAGGAAGCTGGTATTGGTGGCGGTAAAAAACGTTTCAGCGTAAAACTCCGCCTTGGTGATGACAATTTTACCGATGAAGGATTTTTTACTTTTTGTGATGGGCTTGTAGAAAGGGGAGTTCAGCTTTTGACCCTTCATCCGCGTACAAAAAAGGAAAAGCTTACCTTAACTCCACGTTATGCTTATTGCCAGAAGCTTGCTGAACGCTATAGGGGCTCTGGTCTGCAGATTTATTTGAATGGAAATATAAAAGATCAAGCTTCTTATGATTATGCTCTTTCTATCGCACCAGATGTAGATGGCGTGATGATTTCGCGTGCTTCTGTTCAAAAGCCCTGGATTTTTTCTGAATTAAAGCAGACTTTACGTGGGGAGTTTGTCCAGGGGCAGCCCTCACAAGCTCCAGTTGTAGATATGCAGGAGCTGGCCTTTTCTTTTATTGATGATGTAGAAAAATATCAGCCGCCAGAGTTTTGGAAAACCCGTTTGCAGCGCTTTTTTACTTATTTTTGCATGAACTTTAAGTTTTCACATTATGCCCAGACTCAGTTCTTAAATGCTAAGGATAACGAAGACCTGCGCTCTCGCATAAAAGATTTTTTTGAAAAATGTCCTGAAGAAAAGCTTTTTATTCCCAAATAATTCTAAAAATTGCTGCCCGTATAGTTACTTGATATGGTATAGTATTTTTCTTTGATTTAAATTATATTTTCCCTTATGAAGAGAAAGGTTTTATTAGTATTAGTATTGCTTTCTGCCATTTCAGCATTTGCATTGGATAATTCTGTTGAAGAAGTAATGCAGGGTCTTGATGAAGTTGTAGAAGGCTATGGTTATGAAGAAGCATTGGTAACAATTGGCTTTATTACTTATCAGGATTCCAACACTTGTGGAACGATTGTACCGTATATCCAGGAGAGAATTAAAAAAGCATCTGAAAATTTACAGCACATCAAAATTGTAAAAACCACAGAACTGTCGGAATATGAACAGTCTGGTATTGCAACCAGAGGACTCAGCAGGGGAATTGGTGACGATAATTCAACTTCTAAACAAAAAAAATTGATTTTGGACGGTACATATACTCCTGACAGCGGACATATTTTATTTCAGCTTAGATTGCATGATGTCGAAAACGATTTCTGGGAATATGGTGCAGTTTGGGTCTCATTAGAGGAAGCTGCAGATTATACTTTGTATCCGCAAAATATAAAGCTTGCAGAAACTGTTCAGGAAGATTTTAATGAAATAACTAATCAGACGGATACGACAGATTCTAATCAGAATAATTCTAAAAAGCAGAATACTAAATCAGCAACCCGTATTACACTTGCAGCTTCCATGCTAGATTCAAATGGGGAGCTTGTAAATATTCTTCACCCGAATGATATTGTACGCTTTAAAATCACAGCAGATTTTGACTGTTATATTGCAATTTTATGTATTGATGCAAATGGTGTAAAAACATGGCTTCCTACTACCAGTAATTTTATGGAAGCAAATGTATCTCGTTTGTTCCCTGATATTTCCGGTGCAGTTCTTAGAGTTGCAAATGACGGAGTTTTTGGTGCAGAGCAGGTTGTTATATATGCCAGCACAGGCAAAGAGGGACTTCCAAGTCAGGGAGATAACGGAAAATACACAAGTCAGGATCTTCACATGATTATGAAGAATCAGCAGAATGCGAGAAAAGATAAAAACAATAAAACTGGTACCTTTAAAATTACGTACACAATTATTAAATAAATATATGGAGAAATAAAAAAATGAAAAAAAACATCACTTTTTTAGTCGGCTTATTATTTACAATGGCTTTTTCAGCTTTTGCGCAGACAAAGGGGGAAGCAAAATACGCACTTCTTATTGCAAACAGTAATTATAAAACTTTCGGAAGTCTTGCAACTCCTGTAAAAGAAGCTGAAGAGTTAAAGAGTACGCTTGAAAAACTCAATTTTGCAGTAACTATTGTTGAAGATGCAAGCAAAGAAAATATACTTGATGCCCTCTATGATTTTCAGCAGAAGGTTTCTAAAGCAGGAGGAGTTGCATTTTTCCATTATGGTGGTCACGCAGTACAGGTAAACGGAAAGAATTACATTATTCCAGTTGATGCTGATATTCCGGACGAAAGACGCGTTAGTACTCGTGCAGTAGATTTGGATGAAATTATGTCAAGTATGCAGGGGGATACTAATATAGTAATTCTTGATGCATGTCGAAATAATCCTTTACCGGCTAGCAGTGGACGAAGTGCTACCAGAGGTCTTGTTCTTTCTGAATTCAAACCAAAGAACTCTATCATTGTTTATTCAGCTCAGCCTGGAAAGGTTGCACAGGATGGTGTTTTTACTCCGATTCTTACAAAAAATCTGCTGGAAGAAAAATCATTTACGGATGTTCTGATGGATACTCGCCGCGAAGTAAGAAAAAGAACAAATAATGAGCAGAGTCCTGGCGAATATAATGAACTTGATGCTCCTATTTATCTGGCAGGTGTTACAACAACAACTACTACATCAACTGTAACGAACAATTCTAGAGGGCTTGACAGTGATGTTCCTACAAATACAGCTGCTACAAATACTGTTGCTTCAAATACATCTTATACAGACCAAACCCTTGTTGAAGAAGAAAATTATGCATCAACCTTTGATGAATATATGGCTTATGCTCAGAAAAATGATCCTGATGCTCAATATAATCTTGGATATATGTACGAAACTGGCGATGGCGTAGACCAGGATTTACTGCAGGCAAAAAAATGGTATGAAAAAGCAGCTAAACAAAATCAACCTGATGCACAATATGCTCTGGCAGCATTATATTATTTTGACAATGGTGTAATTAACCAGAATTATGCGGAAGCGAGAAAATGGTTTGAAAAGGCTGCATATAATGGTGATGACTATGCAATGAATTTGTTAGGAGCTATGTATGAACAAGGTCACGGAACTAAGCAGGATTATGACGAGGCTTTGAGATGGTATTTAAAAGCTGCTGACAAAAATAATGTTTATGCTCAAAGAAACTTAGGGTTACTATATTTAAATGGAAATGGTGTAAGACAGAATTACAAATTAGCAAAAGAATGGTTAGAAAAATCTGCAGAGCAGAATAATTCTACTGCAAAAGCTTGTCTTGCTTATCTCTATATTGATGGGCTTGGTGTAAACCAGAATTATACAGAAGCAAAAAAATGGCTCGATTCTGCTGTTGAACAGGGAGACAGGCTTGCACAATTCTACCTTGGACACTTATATGAAAACGGCTATGGTGTAAAACAGAATATAGATGAAGCAATAAAATGGTACAAGCTGGCTGCTGAGCAGGGAAGTGCAGGCGCAGAGGCCAGACTAAAAGCGCTTTCAGATTATAATAATAATCAGAATGATTATGATGATTATGATTATTATGGTAGTTATGATAACTATGATAATAATGATGATGATGACGATGATGATTATGATTTCTTTGATTTTTTCTATTAATAAGGTAATCGGGGGAATAATACAATGAAATTAAAGAAATTAGTTATTTTTTTGCTGGGAAATATTTTTCTTTTTCACTTGAGTGCCTACGATTTGGATAATCTTGATTTTTCAATTGTTCCAAAAACTCAATTTACACAGGAAAAAACAAATAAAAATCTTAAAAAGGGCGGTCTTGTTAATCCGGAGGAAACTTCCATTAAAAACAAAAAGGATGTTGCAATGCCGGATATAAAGCTTTTGCGTGGATTTGAGCGTTCTCCAAAAACAGATGCCTTTGGTGATACTCTTCCCGATAGCTTTCTTTTTCACCGTCAGACTCTAAAAGATAATGAAAAATCTGCTTATGACGAAATATACAAGGCTGTGATTAATGCAGAAAAAGAAATATATCTTATTACTAGAGTTACTTGTGATGAATACATTAATGCTAGAAATGCAGTTTACTATGATAATCCAGAACTTTTCTGGTGGTGTGGGAGTAGTTCCTGGTGGTATAACAGCGATAATATTGTTACGGCAGTAGAATTTGAATATCTGTTTTCTCCAGAAGAATTAAAAGAAGCTAATAAATTATTCTTCAACAGGTCTCTTCCAGTTATCTTTTATGCAAATCTGTTAGAT
>JAILQA010000470.1 GCA_024699205.1 Treponema sp.
GAAAACCCAGAAACAGTTTCAGATAGATTTTGGGTTTAATTCCCTGAATACTGCGGCAACACACTGGAAGCAGGTTCTAAAAAAATTTAATGTAAAAAATGCAATTGAACTTGTCAGAAAATTTTAGGGTGTAATCATCTAAAAACAATTTCTGTCTTAGAATCAAAGTCATTCCCGGCAAGGAATCAATTCTGTTCTGAGAAGGAATCAAACTCGTTCTAAGACGGAAACAAAGTCGTTTCCAGCTGGAATTAAATCTGTTTCCAACTGGGAACAAAGTCATTTCCAGCCGTAATTAAAGTCAAGTTAGGGACGGGAATCAAACTCATTCCACGGCTTAGAATCAAAGTTAAGTTAGGGACGGGGATTGAGGGAGTGGCGGGTAATAAAAAGAAGGATTATGTGGTATAATGAATATATTAATATCAAAAACGGAGAATCATCATGGCAAAATCAAAATCCCCAAAAGCTAAATCATCTTCCGCCACCATCGGATTTGAACAGCAGATTTGGGATGCAGCCTGCGAACTTTGGGGACACATTCCCGCTGCAGATTACCGCAAAATCTTTACAGGACTCATCTTCTTAAAATACATCTCAACTGCATTTGAAAAAAAATATGCAGAACTCCTTGCAGAAGGTGACGGATTTGAAGACGAGCAAGACGCTTACCTAGCAGACAACATCTTCTTTGTTCCCCCGGAAGCCCGCTGGTCAGAAATTGCAAAGGCAGCCCACACACCAGAAATCGGCACAATTTTAGACAAAGCCATGATTGCCATAGAAGCCGACAACAAAAGTCTCAAAGGTGTCCTTCCAAAAAACTACGCCAACCCCGAGCTGGACAAACGCGTACTTGGTAATGTAGTAGACGTGTTCACCAACATGGACATGAGCGACACAGAGGCAAGCAAAGACCTGCTCGGCCGTACCTACGAATACTGCATTGCACAATTTGCATACTACGAAGGAGTAAGGGGCGGCGAATTCTACACCCCAGCCAGCGTAGTAAAAACAATCGTAAATATCTTAAAGCCGTCAGAAGGAAAGCGCGTTTACGACCCATGCTGTGGTTCGGGCGGAATGTTCGTTCAGTCCGTAAAGTTCATTCAGGAGCACGCAGGAAACAGAAGCAACATCTCAGTCTTCGGACAGGAAGCCAACGCCGACACCTGGAAAATGGCCAAAATGAACATGGCAATCCGCGGAATCGACGCAAACTTTGGCGACCATCCCGAAGATACCTTTTTCAACGATCTGCATTCAACACAAAAGTTCGACTTTATCATGGCTAATCCGCCCTTCAACTTAAGCAACTGGGGACAGGATAAATTGCAGAACGACCCTCGCTGGGCATACGGACTTCCCCCCGCAGGCAACGCAAACTACGCCTGGATAGAACACATGATTTACCACCTGGCTCCAAACGGAAAAATCGGCCTCGTACTTGCAAACGGCGCCCTTTCCACCCAGACCTCTGGCGAAGGAGAAATCCGCCGTAAAATAATCGAAGCAGACTTAATAGAGGGAATTGTCGCCATGCCAACCCAGCTTTTCTACAGCGTAACAATTCCAGTAACCCTCTGGTTCATCACCCGCGGCAAAAAACAGACCGGCAAAACCCTCTTCATAGATGCCCGCAACATGGGCCACATGGTAGACCGCAAGCACCGCGACTTTTCCGAAGAAGACATCGCCCGCCTCGCCGACACCTTCACCGCCTTCCAGAACGGCACCCTCGAAGATGTAAAAGGCTTTTGCGCAGTTGCCACCACAAACCAAATCGCCGCCCAGGACTATATCCTCACCCCCGGCCGTTACGTTGGCATAGAAGATGAACCTGTTGATGACGAACCCTTCGCCGATAAAATGAAGCGCCTGACCACCGAACTTGGCGGAATGTTCACAAAGAGCCACGAGCTAGAAGAAGAGATAAAGAAAAATCTGGAAGGGATTGGGTTTAAGATATAAATAATTTTGGCGTGCCCCTCGCGTTGCTCGGGTCGGGCTTTGCGCACTTCCGCTTTCGCTCCATTCCCCGCAAGCGGGGAACGCCTGCGGCGGTGCTCCAATCCCTCACGCATTAGGGTGGCGCAGGCGGGCCCAAAATATTAATTATGGCGAATTCGCTTTAATTGAATTATTGTAAAAAGAAATACGTCATTCTGAACTTGTTTCAGAATCTATAATAAAAAGGAATGAAAATGGAAGAGTGGAAAGAATGTACTTTAAGTGATTTAGGAACTATAGTTGGTGGTGCTACACCATCTACAAAAGAGTCTTCAAATTATGAAAACGGTTCTATCGCTTGGATTACACCAAAAGATTTATCGACTCACACTGAACGATTTATTTCTCATGGTGAAAGAAATATTACAGAAAAAGGCTTGAAAAGTTGTTCCGCTCAATTGATGCCACCAAACAGTATTCTTTTTACATCGCGTGCTCCAATTGGTTATATTGCTATTGCAAAAAATGAGGTTTGTACTAATCAGGGATTTAAAAGTATTGTTCCAAATAAGGATACAGATTTTATGTTTCTATATTATCTCTTAAGATATAACAAAGATAATATAGAAAACCTCGGGAGTGGAACAACTTTTAAGGAAGTTTCAGGTTCTACAATGAGAAACGTTCCTGTGAAAGTTCCCCCTCTCCCCACCCAGCAAAAAATCGCCGCCATCCTCTCATCCCTCGACAACAAAATCGAACTGAACAACAAAATAAACACCAACCTCGAACAGCAAGCTGGGGCCCTCTTCAAAAACTGGTTTGTAGATTTTGAACCATTTGGTGGTAAAATGCCAGATGGGTGGAAAGTTGGAAAATTGTCGGAGATTGCAGAAATTACAATGGGACAATCACCAGATGGAAAAAGCTATAACGAAGATGGAATAGGAACGGTCTTCTATCAAGGCCGAGCAGAATTCGGAACAAGATTCCCGACAAGACGCCTTTTCACCACAGAACCAAAACGAATAGCCAAAAAGTTTGACACCCTAATGAGCGTCCGCGCCCCAGTTGGTGATACAAATTTTGCAAATGAAGACTGCTGTATAGGTCGTGGACTCGCTGCAATTCATTCAAAAGATAACCATCAATCATTTGTACATTACACTGTTGTCTCACTGCGTCCACAGTTAGATATTTTCAACGGCGAAGGCACAGTCTTTGGCTGTATCAATCGTGATACTTTGAACAATATGGAAGTAATAATTCCATCAAAAACCGACTTGAATAAATTTGAACAAATTGTTGCAACTATGGATGCTGATATCTTTAATAGAAGTGAAGAAAATTGTAGACTAAAAAATATAAGAGATACTTTATTACCAAAGTTGATGAATGGTGAAATTTTACTTAATTAACTAAAGGAGTTTTATAATATGGAAAGAAACAATATTAGTATTACAAAGATTCTCGTAAAACAATTATTTGGATTATATGATTATGAAATAGAAACAATACCAAATTCCAATTTTTTAATCCTTTATGGTGACAATGGATGTGGAAAATCATCTATTCTATCAGTTATATATCATTCTTTGCGTCCAGAACCTAAAGATGGACATCGTGGTGCCATTGGGCAGATCCCTTTTTTAAATTTTAAAATTTTTTTATCTAACAATGAAGTAATTGAAATTAATAGAAAAAATATTGAGGAAAAAGAGTATAAGATTATTTTTTCAAAAAAAAGAATTGAATATTTATGGCAGGAAAAAGAGGAATTTAATTTCTTATTTAGTAACAAAAACGAAAAAGCATATGAAGAATATTGCAGTTATTTAAGAGACCTAAATCTTAATACAGTTTTTCTAGATTCAAATAGAAAAATCAATATATCAAGGGATGAAGATTATAGATTTGTCCAAACTAATAATGGTTTAATTAAAGTTCCGAAATATGACGATTCAGACAGTAATTCTCTAACATTACTTAAAGTTATTAATGATTTTCATAGATGGATGCATAAAAGTATGATTTGGGGAACGGATATAGGAAATAAAAATATAGCAAATGAATATTTAACCATTCTAGACAGTACTTCTAAACATTCTACAAATGAAATACAAAGTATTGAAGAAATACAAAAAATTATGAAAAATCTTGAAGAAGAAAGTTCTTTATATATCAAATATGGATTAACAGTTGAATTATTTCCTCAAGAATTTAAAGATAAAATAAATAGTCTTTCAAATGAAG
>JAILQA010000471.1 GCA_024699205.1 Treponema sp.
CCTGTCCACGACTTTCTCCATGAACGGCAATCTTATCTATTTCGTCTATAAAAATAATGCCGCTCTGCTCTACTCTTTTTTTAGCTTCATCAGCTACCTTATCATGATCTACCATTCCGTCAAGAACTTCTTCAGTGAGAATCTTTCTGGCTTCTTTTACAGTAATCATTTTTTTTCTTGAACGACCACCGCCATTAAGCATATTGATAAGTCCCTGCATGCTGTTCTGAAGGTCATCAATAGAACCACCAGCAATAATTTCCATGTTTGGCATTCCTGAATTAGGACGGGAAACCATCATTTCAATTTCTCGGTCTTCAAGCTTACCTTCACGCAGCATCTGGCGGAATTTTTCTCTTGTATGATTTTCTGCTGAATCTTTTTCTTCTGCCTGACCATTTTCTGTTTCAAGTTTTTCTGTCTGACTGCTTTCTGCAGCCTTTTCTTCTGCCTGAATCTCTGCTGCAACCTTATTTAAATCAATAGTCAATTCTGAAGGTGACTGCTGGGTAATAAAACCTAAAGGCTGAATTTGAGTCTGTGGCTTTTGTGATTTCTTGTCTTTTTTTCCTGTTCCTGGAAGCAATAAATCAAGCAGACGTTCTTCTACAATGCCTACAGATTTTTCACGTAAAGCGTCTTCCATTTCGGCTTTTACGTCATTGTAACCAACAGCCATCAAATCACGAATCATGCTTTCTACATCACGACCAACATAACCAACTTCTGTATATTTTGTAGCTTCAACCTTTAAAAATGGTGCACCGCAAAGTTTAGCAAGACGACGGGCAATTTCTGTTTTACCAACACCAGTAGGTCCAATCATTAAAATATTTTTTGGAGCTACCTCATCACGAATATCATCAGAAAGCTTTAAACGTCTGAATCTGTTTCTGAGAGCGACAGCAACTGCCTTTTTAGCTTTTTCCTGACCAATGATATATGAATCGAGTTTTTCTACAATCTCTTTTGGTGTAAGTTCCTTGTTTTTCATTAATTCCATAAAAAAATCCTTTTTAGTCTAAAGTCTCAATAGTCAGATTCTGATTTGTGTAAATACAAATGCTTCCTGCAATATTCAAAGAGCGTTCTGCAATTTCTTTTGCTGATAAATCAGATGCATCCAGATAAGCGAGAGCTGCCGAATAAGCATAATTGCCGCCAGAACCGATTGCAATTGCATCTTTTTCAGGTTCAATAACATTTCCATCTCCACTTATCAAAAGAAGTTTTTCTTTATCGGCAACAAGAAGCATTGCTTCAAGCTTCTGAAGACTGCGATCTGTACGCCAGGCTTTTGCAAGCTCTACAGCCGAACGCATTATATCACCGTTATATTCTTTTACCTTTTCTTCAAAACGATCTAAAAGAGTAAAGGCATCTGCGACACTTCCAGCAAAACCTGTAAGAATCTTTCCACCGTAAATCTTGCGGACTTTTCTTGAATTGCCCTTGCATACAGTGTCGCCCAAGGTACACTGACCGTCACCTGCCATTGCAACCTGACCATTTCTTCTTACAGCCAGAATTGTCGTACTTCTGATTTTATTTTTATTTCCCATATATTAAACTCCGAAGATTTTATTCTAAATTGATTTTATAAATATAATAAAAAAAATACAAATCGGCAAAGGAAATTCAATTTACAATTAAAAAATTAACAATTGACAATTATTTATTATCCACGCTTAATTGACCATTATCAATTCTCCATTGTCAATTGTCCATTGTTAATTATCTACTATGCGGGTGGGCTTTGTTATAAATATCTATTAATCTTTCGGTTGTAACGTGGGTATAGCGCTGAGTTGTAGAAATACTTGAATGTCCCAGCATTTCCTGAACATATCTTACATCGGCTCCATTTGAAATAAGAGTTGTTGCAAAAGTATGACGGAAGGCATGAGGATTTACATGTTTTTTTGTTCCTTCATTACCAGAATAACGGGAAATTATGTATCTCATTCCGCCTACAGACAAGGCATGTCCCTTTTGATTTATAAAAAGATTTGCAGTTGGCGTCTGGATTCCGTTTGCCAGCAGAACTTTTTTACGGTCTTCAAGATATAAGGCAAGGGCTTTACGGGATTCTTCTTCAAAAAAAACCTTACGCTGCTTATTGCCTTTTCCTGTTACAATTGCGCTATGGTAATTATCCATAAAATCACTTAACTTTAAACTGCACATTTCACTAATACGGCAACCGGAAGAATAAAGCATGGTAAAAATTGCCCTATCGCGCTTTTCCCAAAGAAGCTCATTTACCTGCGGTTCCTTACACAAAGTATTCATTTCTTCCTGAGTTAAAAACTTTGGTGTCTGTTTTGCCCTTTTTATAGTTTTTATATCCAGAGCCGGATTATGAGCAAGATAAGAAAAGCTTCTGGCATAAGAAAAAAGTGAACGGACAGAAGAAATAAAACGGTTTTCTGAAGCTATTGATTTATGCTCTGAAGACAGCTGTCCAATACAGAGGTGGATATTTTCCTTTGTGATTTTTTCAATATCAATTGTTGGCGTGAGATATTCCTGAAACTTTTTCAAATCATTTCGGTAACCGATGATTGTATTTTCTGAAAAACCTTTTATTGTGGAAATATAAATAATAAACTCGTCGACAAGTTCTGAAAGTGTCATACTTATTTATCGACAAAAAAGGCAGGGATAAACACTATCCTTGCCTTTTTTTAGTAAAGTTATTCCTGCTCTGGTTGAACCGTATCATCAAAGCTGTGGAGATAATTACAGTCAGGATTGATACAAGATTTATAACTTCCGTTCTTTTTGTCGTATTTTTCTACCAGGAACCAGCCGCACTGAGGACAGTACTGATCAAGTGGCTTGAAGTGACTGATAAAATTACATTTAGGATAATTTGTACAGCCATAGAAGGATTTTCCCCTTCCCTTATTCTTTCGTTCTACAATTTCACCGCCACAGTCTTTACATGGACATTTTGCAAGAGGAATTGATTTTGTATTATGACACTCAGGGAAGCCGGAACAGGCAAGGAAGAAACCAAAGCGGCCAAGTTTTTTTACCATCGGTTTTCCGCATAATTCACAAACCTTATCTGTAGATTCGTCAAGGAAGCCCTTTACGCTGGTCTGATGTTCCATAACATCATCAACTCTTTTTTTGAAACCGTCGTAAAAATCAGCAATAAGATTATTCCAGACAATTTTATCCTGCTCAATCTGATCCAAATCATCTTCAACCTTTGCTGTAAACTCTTCGTTTATAACTTCAGGGAAAGATTCAACAAGGATTTTATTTATCATGCGGCCAAGTTCTGTTGGTACCAGCTGCTTGTTGCTTCTTGTAACATAATATCGGTCAAGTAAAACAGAAATAATCTGAGCATAGGTAGATGGCCGTCCAATTCCTTTTTCTTCAAGCATTCTTACGATTGAAGCATCTGTATAACGTGCAGGTCCCTGGGTAAAATGCTGTTCCGGATGGAAAAGCTGAACATCAATAATTTCGCCTTCTTTTAATGCAGGCAATGAAGTTGATTTTTCTTCTTTTGATGAAAGAAGCTTGATGACGTTATAAAATCCTTTTTCGGAGATTTTACTTGCTGCAGTACGGAATACAGCCTCTTCAGCTTCGATTTCTACACTGGTAGTTACCATTTTTGCATTATTCATCTGAGAAGAAACAAATCTTTCCCAAATTAAAGAATAAAGTTTAAACTGGTCATTTGAAATACCAGTCTGGCCAGGCTTTGAATTAATGTATTCTTTAAGGCTTTCCGGTGTATATTCTGTGTAAGTTGGGCGGATACATTCATGAGCATCCTGGGCTGTTTTACCAACCGCATATTTTATAGGCTCTTCCGGCAAATCTGACGGATAATTATTTGAAATCCATTTTCTTACATCATTCAAGGCAGTATCAGAAATACGAACTGAGTCGGTACGCATGTAAGTAATCAAACCAACGCGGTTAGAACCAATTGTAATACCTTCATACAATTGCTGGGCAATCTGCATTGTTTTTCTGGAAGTAAAGCCCAGACGGTTTGCAGCGGCCTGCTGTAATTTTGAAGTTGTAAAAGGTGGCTTTGGATGAACTGTCTTTTCAGTTTTTTTGAGGGAAGAAACCTTGCAGTCAGAATCCTTAATTTTTGCAATAATTTTCTGAACCTGCTTTTCAGATTTTAATTCTGGATTTTCACCCTTATATTTTACCAGTTGGGCAGTAAAAGAAGATTTTCCCTTTTGGAAATCAGCATCCAGTGTCCAGTATTCTTCCGGTAAAAAGTCTTCTACTTCTTTTTCACGCTCACAGATAAGTCTTAAGGCTACAGACTGTACACGACCAGCTGACAAACCATTTTTTACCTTGCTCCACAAAAGAGGACTTAAATTATAACCAACAAGACGGTCAAGAACACGACGGGCTTTCTGCGCATTAACCTTAGCTTCTACAATTTCACCAGGATTTTTTACAGCCTCTGAAATTGCAGTTGGTGTAATTTCATTAAAAACAATACGGTTGATTTTTGCCTGAGTTTTATCCTGAAGCGCATTATTTAAATGCCAGGCAATAGCTTCTCCTTCACGGTCATTATCCGATGCCAGTAAAACGACATCAGATTTTTTTGCTTCTTTCTGCAGTTCTTTTAAAAGCTTTGCACGTCCGCGAACTGTAATATATTCCGGCTGAAAACCATGCTCAATATCAATTGCCATTCTCGACTTAGGTAAATCTATCAAATGTCCCTGAGAAGCCCTTACAGTATAGCCGGGGCCTAAATATTTTTCGATAGTCTGGGCCTTTGTCGGAGATTCCACGATTACAAGAGTTTTTGTTTTCGCTGTCTTTGACGTTTTTGATGTTTTTGCATTTTTTGTTGCCATAATTTATCCTACCTGCTAATCAAATAACATAGTTTGAATACTTTGATTACTGCGGCTGCCTGGTTCTTCCACAAGGCATTGGCAATAATCTTTATAGTCTTTAATTATTGGTGCACCAGCATCCAGAAACTTTTTTAGACTATTTTCTACTTTATATTTACTAACTTTTCCCAAAGCAAAATCTTTTTCCAACTGAGATTTTACAGTTTGAGAAAGTTTAATTGCATCTTCACAAACAGCAGCCTCATGAAACATAAGATCCCGGTTATATTCCAGTGCAAAATCTGCTGTAATTAGAGCACCACTTCCCGGTGGAGCTTCGATGACTACAGTTGCAGGAGAAAGTCCCGCTATAATTCTGTTTCTGGCTACAAAATGCCACCTTGCCAGAGCTAATCCCGGTTCATATTCACTTATAATGCAGCCGCCGGTTTTCAAAATATTAGAAGCAAGCACCTTATTTGATGAAGGCACAATATTATCTATTGCAGAAGGAAGTACTGCAACAGTTTTTCCTATCCCTTCAAGGTCTTGCCCTGCTTCCATTCTGTCAAAAATTGCAGAAACTGCCCCCTTATGGGCAAATAAATCTGCACCGCTTGCCAGTCCTGAAATTACATTGCAACCGTTTAAAACTGCATCTCGTGCAAAAGAAAAGGCTGCCTTTTTACCAGACGGGGTCAATCTTCTTGTACCGACAACAGAAATACTTTTTTCTGCAAGTATTTTTTTATTACCTCTGCAAAATAAAAGAAAAGGAGGATCTGCAATCTGCCTTAAAAGTTCAGGATAATCAAAATCTGTATTATGCAGAATATCTATACCGTGGGTATTACAATATTGTAATACTTTTTTAGATATCCGCAGATTTTCATTTCCATTCCAGTTTGTAGATTTTATCTGCCTGCCTGTTATTTTGGAAATATCATCTATAGACATTAATGCAAGCTGTGTAGGACTGTCAAGATTTTTTTCAAGTTTTTTTTTCTCTTCAAAGGATAAAAATGTAATCCTTGAGACAGAAAGAGAAAGTATTATTTTTTCAATGTTTGCTTCGTCACTAATTGCTGAATGCTGCATCTAAGACTATTTTTTTATTTTCCTCTGCTGTAGCCTTTGTTTCGGCGGATTTTGTTGTTGCTATAATTTTATCATACATTTGTACAGATTTGTCAAATTCAAAATTAGAATAATAGGCTCTTGCAAGCACAAACATTGCATCCAGATTGTTTACTTCGATTGTCAAAGCTTTTTCAAGATAAGGAATTGCCTTTTGACTTTCATTTAATTCAAAAACATAAAGAACGCCAAGACCATAAAGAGCTCGTACATAGCGGTCTTCAATTGTAATTGCCCTCAGATAAGCTTCTTCTGCAAGTTTTAAATAGTTATACTTAACTTCATTGGTTCCGCTGGCATTGTAATCCAAAGCCTGATGAGACATATAACCGGCACAAACCCCTACATAATAATACAGGTTCTGATTATCTGGATAATAAGTAAGCGCCTCCTGAAAGCATTTTAGGGCTTCACCATACATTTTTGTATCAAGATAGCGGGTTCCAAGGATTTTATACCAGATTCCAATTTGACTTTGTGCAAGCTGAATGTCAGAAACCCTTCGCTGATATTTTTCGATTGCATCCTTTAATTCTTCTACAGTCGTCGGATTTGAAACGCCTTCTTCCAGTTTCTGTGCCCTTAAAATTGTCTTATTGGATACATTACAAGAAATAGAAGAAATAACAATTCCAAGTATAAAAATGAAAACTAAAGCCTTTTTCATATCAGCCTCCTGCTATAATTTAAACTGTAAAATAATTATTCAGAATGATTTCTGAAATATTTATCATGTGCTGCTTCCAGCTGTTCTGCAGTTACATGGGTATATATCTGCGTTGTAGCCAAATCAGAATGTCCTAAAAGCTCCTGAACCGAACGTAAATCTGCACCACCACTAAGCAGATGGGTTGCAAAGGAATGTCTCAGGGTATGAACTTTTGCCTCAACTCCGGACATTTTTTCCAGCTCCTGAAAACGTTTCCAGACACCTTTTCGGGAAATACCTTTTCCTTGATAATTTACAAAAAGTTCGGGAACATTTCTACCCTTTACAAGTTCTGGACGAACATCTTTTATATATTTTTCAAGTTTTTCTGCGGCACGGTCACCAAAAGGAACAATTCTTTCTTTATCCCCTTTTCCGTGTACTAAAATCAGGCGCTCATCCATGTGGACATTTATAATTTTTAAATCACAAGCCTCACTGATTCTCAAACCGCAGGAATAAATAAGTTCAAATAAAGCTTCATCGCGTTTACCACAAAGAGTGGAAGTGTCTATTCCTGACAATAAGGCGTCAACCTGCTCTGGAGAAAGAACTTTTGGAAGATTGTGCGCTGCTTTTGGTCTATCAAGCAGAAGAGCAACATTTTCCACCCAAATGTTTTTTCGTACAAGATAGTCACCTAAGGCTCTTACTCCAGAAATATCTTTTGCGAGGGTTACTTCTGAACAACCGTCTGTCTTACGCTTGAGAAAATAATACATAAGATTCTGGACAGTTACATCCTTCAATTTTATTCGTTCAGTTACAAGCCAGTTTAAAAACTCCTGGGAGGAAAGTTTGTAAGTCAAAGCAGTCTGAACTGAACTTCTTTTTACAAGAATTAAATCTGAATAAAACTGATTCAATAACCCGTCGATTGTCATATGTCTAAATCGTCAGCCAAGTAAATTCGCAGGAATTAGTCGTCACTCAAATTAATTCCGCGTCCGTATTCCTGTTTTTTCCAGATTACAGGCTGATTGATATCATCCTGCAATTTATATCCTTCAGGTCGATTCAATGATTTGCGCAAGGGGGTTCCATAACCGGCTGAAAGTTCATCTTCACTAAAGAGGGATTCTCCCCAGGATTTTTTCTCTTCTTTTTTAAGAGCATCTTCCTTTTTTGCAGGCTCAGGATATTTTCTGTCTGTAGAAACCGGGTTTCTTTCTGATTTGAACAAACCATTAAAATCAGAAATATTCATAACATTTGGATCGTGGATTACTGGTTCTGGAACTACTTCTGGTTCTGCTTCTACAACCTCTTCGAGTTCTTCTTCCGGCTCAAAACCTGTTGCAATCACAGTAACACTGATTCTGTCTTCCATTGTCGGATCTGTAACCTGGCCCCAGTAAAGGTTATAATCTTTTGCAGCCCGTGAAGTAACAATCTTACAGATTTCATCAACTTCGCTCATTGAAACTTCTTCGGAAGCACAAATATTTATAAGGATATTTTTTGCACCATCAATATGAGAATCTTCGAGCATAGGATTTGAAATTGCCCTGGAAGCAGCATCTACAGCACGATTTTCGCCTTCTCCAATACCGATTCCTAAAATTGCATTTCCCTGTCCCTGCATTGTATTTTTTACATCAGCAAAGTCTGTATTTACATCACCAGGATTTGTAATAATGTTTGAAATGCCTTCTACACCCTGTCGCAATACATCATCAGCAACTTTAAATGCCTGACGTACGGAAGTATTTTTATCTACAACTTTAAGGATTTGCTGGTTAGGAATTACGATTAAAGAGTCAACCTGCTCGTGGAGTTTTTCCAGACCAGCAAGAGCCTGTCTCATGCGAACCGGACCTTCAAAATCCAAGGGAGTTGTAACAACGGCAACTGTCAATGCACCTAATTCGCGGG
>JAILQA010000486.1 GCA_024699205.1 Treponema sp.
TGGAGAGGGTTCGGGCACTTGTTCCTGCAATTACAGCAAACTCTTTGTCTGTATAATTGAATATTACGTGAACAAAACTATTGTATTCGTTTTTTGGAACACCTTTCAAAGCCAATGTTCTGCATTTTATAGGTGTATAAGTTCTTTCTGCATACATACGCACCTCCTTGGCAGGTAACAATAAATGTTGTCTATTCCGCCATCTGTCTGTTATTATATCGCCATTTGGCGTTCTATACAACCATTATTTTCTCATTTATTGAACTTTTCCTCTATATTATGTTAGAATAGCGCATTATGGATTTGATAAAGAAACTTGACGAATGTGAAAAACGCCTCAAAGAAGTAAACGAACTTGTAATGGACCCAAATCTGGTCAAAGATGCTAAAAAATACAAGGACACAATGCGTGAACACGGTTATTTGAGTGAAGTTTGCGCGCTTTATGATGAATACAAAAAGGTTCTTACAGGCATTCAAGATGCAAAAGAAATGATTACCAACGAAGATGATGCCGAGATGCGCGAAATGGCCCGCGAAGAATTAAAGGAACTTGAAGAAAGACAGCCAAAGCTCGAAGAAGATATTAAATTAAAGCTTGTTCCTCATGATCCTATTGATGAAAAGAATATTATTCTTGAAATCCGCTCTGCCGCTGGTGGTGATGAAGCTTCTCTTTTTGTACGTGACCTTTGGGAAATGTACTGTCATCTTGCTGACCGCAAAGGCTGGAAAACAGAAACGATGGAAGCCCAGGAAACTGAGGTTGGCGGTTTTAACAAGATTGTTACTTCAATCAGTGGAAAGTTTGTTTATGGAACCTTGCGTTGGGAATCTGGTGTTCATCGTGTTCAGCGAGTACCGGAGACAGAAAGCCAGGGAAGATTGCAGACTTCAACAGCGACAGTTGCCGTTCTTCCGGAAGCAGAAGAAACTGAAATTGAAATTAAAGACAGTGATGTTCGTGTTGATGTTATGCGCGCTGGTGGTCCAGGTGGACAGTGTGTTAATACTACCGACTCAGCAGTTCGCTTGACTCATATTCCAACTGGAATTGTAGTTATTCAGCAGGATGAAAAATCTCAGATTAAGAATAAGGCAAAGGCATTCCGAGTTTTGCGCGCCCGTCTTTTTGATTTGGAAGAAAGTAAAAAACAGGCAGAAAGAGCCGCAGCCCGTTCAAGTATGGTTGGTTCCGGTGCCCGTTCCGAAAAAATCCGTACCTACAACTTCCCTCAGGACCGCGTAACCGATCACCGAATCAATCTTTCGCTCCACAATCTTCCTGGATTTATGATGGGAAATATGGACGATATGCTCGATGCTCTTAATGTTTACGCTAAGGAAGAGCAGCTCAAGGCTGATATTTCTGAATTATAATTGAACATCAGTTAGTATAATTCTATGACGATTTTTCAGGCAAAGTCACAGTTTGCTAAAGAGCTTACAGTTTTCTCTCCCAGCCCTCAGCTTGATGTTGAAGTGATTTTTTCTCATTTTTTGCAGATGGATAAAACTGCACTTTTGCTAAACCGTGACAAAGCCCTGACAGACGACCAGTTTTCTGAACTGCAAGCTGCGATTGAAAAAAGAAAAACCGGACTTCCCGTAGCCTATATCACAGGTCACCGCGAGTTTTTTGGTTACGATTTTTTGGTAAACCCGTCCGTTCTGATTCCAAAACCCGACACCGAGATTCTTGTAGAAAAGGCAATTCAAATCATAAAAGAAAAATACCAGGCCGAAAAATCAGATATTGAAGGGGTGAATGACCGAATCCTTACAGTCTGCGATATGTGTACCGGAAGTGGCTGCATTGGTATTTCGGTGCTCAAGGATCTTTCCCAAGATGGAACAATTCCTTTTGACCGCTTGCCTAAGTTTACCCTTGCTGATATAAGTGCAAAGGCTCTGGAAACCGCCCGTCTAAATGCAGAACACATTTTATCAAAAAGCGAACGCGAAAGAATCCGCTTTATTCAGTCAAATCTTTTTGAACAACTTCCAATGCAGTTTGACATCATCCTTACAAATCCGCCTTATATTCCTCACAAAATGGTTGATGAGCTTTTGCAGGACGGACGAAATGAACCTCGGCTTGCATTGGATGGTGATATTTCGCCGGATTCAGGAAACAGCAGCCAGACTGATGACGGGCTTGAAATTATCAGAAATCTTATTCCTCAAATGCAGGAACATCTTTCTCCCAACGGCCACTTTTTAATGGAAACCGGCGAATATAATGCAAAAGCAGCTGAGTGCCTTGCCCAACGCTTTGCTTTTAAAACAAGTATAATCAAGGATTTGGAAGGGCAAGACCGAGTCGTTTCTGGACATAACTAAGGCTTTCCAGATATTCCTCATCGCTGTGCAAATGCTCAATTATCATCGGCATATCAGGATTTTCTTTTGTAGCAAGTTCTGCAAATAATTCAAGATTAAGTGTGCCTTTTCCACAGGCAACTTCTTCCAATTGGAAGGTGAATTCCTCGCGAAGATTTATATCCTTTAAATGGCAGCTGCAAATATGTCCACTCAATTGTGAAAAGCATTCCCTTAAAAAATCATCGCTGAAAAAATACCTGTCCGGGGAAGTTATCATATTTACTACATCCAGGTGCCCGCCAAATTCCTTGCGATTAACATCCTTCATCAAACGCAGATATTCGTCAGGGCTGGTTGGAATCATCCAGGGCATTGTTTCTATTGTATATTTTGTATTGACTGGTTTGGCTCTATCTATAATCTGCTGAATCATATCTACTGCCATATCCCAGGTTTCTTTGCTAAAGTTCTGCCTGTATCCTCCATCCCAGCGAGGCCCATGAGGAGTACCTACAACATTTACGCAGCATTTTGCTCCAATTTTGTCTGCCATTTTAAGCTGATTTACCGCATAATCAATCCATTTTGCACGTTCATTCAAATCTGAAGCAAGCGTATTTCGCCAAACGCCAACTTCTGCAATTACAAGCTTATATTTATCTGCCGCCGCCTTATAAGAAGCGACAACTTCTTCACCAGCCGTATAATCAACAGGAAAAACTACTGCCCTTGCTCCTAATTTTGCCATACGGGCTGCCCATTCTTCTGCTGACGAATGTTTTAATGAAGATGAAAGTCCTAAAATCATTTTTTCCTCCTGAAGTCTCACGCCCTTGCTGAGCTGCGCTTCTGTATCAATACGTTAAAAATCCCTTCTGTGTATAACAGTTGAATCCATATCACGCAAAGTTGCCACACCCGTCCTGGACATAATTCCCGCAAGTTCAGCGTTCATCTCGTTAATTCGCTCACTCACCTTATCGCTTCCTTCTTTTAAAAGTGGCATAAGATGACGACCAACACTCACCGCAGTCGCCCCAAGAGCCAAAGCCTTATACACATCCATTCCGCTCGCAAAACCGCAGTCTACAAAAACCGGAATCTCATTACTTACGGCTGATAAAATGTCCGGGAGTACTAAAAGCGGAGGAAGAGAATAATCCATCATCCCATGATGATGAGAAATTTGAATACCAGCGACACCAGCTTTAAGGCATTTTACTGCATCCTTTACACTCGTTACACCCTTAACAATAAAAGGCAAGGTAGTAGCCTGAACAAATTCTGCAATTTCTTCCGTAGTTTTTGCCTTCATCGGAAGTCCGAGAACTTCATCATAACCGCCTCTTCCATTAAAAGCATGGTCAATATCCATTCCCACAGCAAAACAGCCGCATTTTTCTGCATGTTCAATTTTATGAAAAATCACCTCATTATTCTCATGAGGCTTGATGATTTTTACAGTTCTCGCCCCTGTAGCAACAATTTCTTCCAGTTCTGAATCTTCCCCCATTCCAACCCAATGAACAGCCCCAGACTTTTTTGCTGCCTCAGCATAAACTGTCATTCCCTTGGGGGCAGTATTTCCAAGATGCGAAAGAGCAGCCGTCATAATCGGGGTATCAAAAGTTTCTCCGTAAAGCTCCATTTTTGTTGATGGAATTACGGAATCAATATAACGGGTTTCAATTAAAAGCGAATCAAAATAATCACGCGTAATTTTATCTGAATTATTAGTATAATCGGACATTTTTCTCCTCCTGCCAAAATATCAGCTGATTTTAATTGTAACTCCAATTTCCAGAAATATATGAAAAAATACAATCAATAATTGTACGTAACCATTTTTTATTTAATCTTTTTTATTTAAAACTTTCTTTTACACAACTTTCATATTATACTGAGAGGACAGGGCTTTTTTTATATGTTATTCGGGCATAAAATATTAGTTTTTTGTACCACCAAAATTTATGAAGACCGCTTTTGTGATTTTATTTCTACTCTTAATGAGGAATTAATCAGTTATAACTGGCGGATTATGGTTTTTTGTACAGAATCAGACTTGTTCAATGACAATAAAAATAATCAGGGCGAGAAAAATATATTTGAGCTCGTTAATTTTAAGATTGCAGACGCCATTCTCATCGAAGAAGATAAAATTTATGATTCTGAAGTAAAAGAAAAACTGATTGAAAAAGCTCATAGAAATGATATTCCTGTAATTATACTGGAAGGTCACAGAGAGAATTGTTTCAATATCAGTTTTGATCAGGCAAAAGGATTTGAACGCGTCTGCCGGCATATAATCGAATATCATCACATAAGTGATTTACATTCTATTGCAGGCCCAAAAGACTCAAGGCAATCCAATGAACGACTTAATGTTTTTAAGGAAGCTTTAGTCGAAAATAACATTGAATTTAACGATTCCATGCTGAGTTATGGTGATTTTTGGGAACTACCAACCCAAGCAGCCATAAAAAAACTGGTTGATGAAAAACGGGTTCCAAGAGCAATTATCTGTGCAAACGATTTAATGGCGATTGCTGCAGCTGCCACATTAAAACAATATGGTTATTACTGCCCGGAAGATGTAATTATTACCGGCTTTGATGGAATCAATTCAATCTTTTTTGCAACTCCAAAAATTACTTCTGTCATCTGTGATTTGAAAATGATGGGAAGACAAATTGCAACCTTACTCCGCGAAATAGAAGAAAAAAAGCCATTGCCTTTTGACATAAAGATTCAACCGACTCTTTTTATTTCTGAATCTTGTGGATGCATTGCAAAAAGGCCTACAAATACAATTGAGTTTTTTACTAAAATCACGCAGAACTTTGCTCAATTCCGTGCAGAAAATACCTCTTTGAATAATCTGGCTGTTGTAATTCACGACTGCAAATGCATTAACGAAGTAATTGCCCAGTTAAAAACAAATCTTTTATACGATATGACCTTTATGGTAAAAGCTGAGTGTATAGATTCAAGTCTTGAACCAAACAAATCTCACACCCGTTCTGTATATGGAAACCGTATGTTCCTTCTTGCTGATTCCGACTGGCCTTATGAACCAGCAAGCAGATTCATCCATACAAAAGACCTTTTACCCCGTATGAAAAATATTCTTGATGAACATACTCATCCTCTCATATTCGCTCCTGTAAATAATACAGATTTACCAATAGGCTATGTTTGCTTTACTTTCAATAATTATGACTCTCTGAATTATACCAGGGTTTCACAGATTGCATCCTGGCTCGGCAATGCAATCTCAGGATACCGCAACGGTCAATACCTGCTTTACTTACAATCAAAACTCGAAGAAAGCTACCGTTATGATTTGCTCACAGGCCTTTACAATCGCAATGGTTTTATACGCTTTTACAATCAATATTTTGAAGATGACAGAGTAAAGACACTGACAATGGCCATGTGTGATTTGGATAATCTTAAATATATCAACGATAATTTTAGTCATTTTGAAGGTGACAATGCGATTAATATTGTTGGAAAAGCTCTTTCAGCCGCAATCGAAGGTGGAACTTATTGCCGTTACGGTGGTGATGAAATCCTTGGTTTGTATAAAGGAGAAGTTTCTGCAAAATTGATAAAGAGCAGGATTCAAAATTACCTTGATGAATATAACAAGGCTTCAAACAAGCCATATAAAATAAGTGCAAGTGTAGGTGTATATTCTTCCCCAAAAACTTCTTTTGAAAACCTTTTTGCAAAAGCCGATAGTCTCATGTACGAAGAAAAACTTGCAAAAAAGGGTCGTTCCAGATGATAAAAAATCGGAAGTGTGTTAAAATATTCTTTGTATGAGAAAAATTTTTATCGCTTCATTATTAGCTATATCTGCACTTTTAGTTATTTCCTGTGCAAGTACCGACAGCACAAAAGAAACACAAACATCCCAGACACAGGAACCTGTTGAAAGCAAAGAGGAAAAGCCTGTAATTCCACGTTTTGACGATTGGGAATACAAAGGATTTGGAAAAGATCTTCCAGATTGGGCAGAAGCAGCCGTAGATTTTGATTATCAGACCTTGCAAAAAGCTTTTCCTGGTAAAGACCTTCTTATAATCCAGGGATTTGGTTCAAACCCGGATATGTGCGAAAGTGATTCCTATCAAAAAGCACCCTACCCAGAAGAAGCAGAGTTTTTAGACGCCCTTTGGGTCCGCATAAATGCTGAATACGAGCAAATGGATAAGCCATACATTTCTATCAGATTATTCAGTAAATTAACAGAGCAAACAAACTTAGGAGAATAAAATGAAAGTATTAGTTATTGGTGGCGCCGGCTATATCGGAAGCCACGTTGTAAAAGAAATGATGAAGGCCGGACATAAAGTTACGGTTTTTGATAATTTAAGCAGCGGATTAAGATGTAATCTTTTCCCTCAGAATGATTTTATTTACGGAAACATCCTCATCCCGGCAGATTTGGAGGAGGCTTTTTCCCGCGGTTTTGATGCTTTTGTTCATCTTGCAGCTTTCAAGGCAGCAGGAGAATCCATGGTAAAACCGGAAAAATATTCTGTAAACAACATCACTGGAACTCTAAATATCATGAATGCCGCAGTTAAATACAACTGCCTTAAAATGATTTTCAGTTCTTCTGCTGCAACCTTTGGAGAACCACAATATCTTCCAATGGACGAAAATCATCCTCAAAAACCAATTAATTATTACGGCTTTACAAAACTTAAGATTGAAGAGTTTATGGACTGGTATGATCAGCTTAAAAACATGAAGTTTGCCGCATTACGCTATTTCAATGCAGCTGGTTATGACCCTGACGGCGAAATCCGTGGACTTGAGCAGAAACCGGAAAATCTTCTTCCACGAATTATGGAAGCCGCACTAGGACAGCGTGAATTAAAGGTTTTTGGAACAGATTATGACACCCGAGACGGAACCTGTATCCGCGATTATGTTCACGTAACGGATTTGGCACGCGCTCACGTAATGGCCTTAGATTATATTTCAAAAAATAATAAGAGCATTAAATTAAATCTTGGAACAGAAAAGGGAACCACCGTAAAAGAACTTATAGATGCGGCCCGCAAAATTACAGGAAAAGCAATTCCTGCAGAAGACGCACCACGTCGACCGGGAGATCCTGCAAGCTTATACACAACCTCTAAACTTGCAAAAGAGCTTTTAGGCTGGGAACCAAAATATTCTGACGTAGACACCCTTGTAAAAACAACCTGGGAAGTTTACAAATAAACAATTCTGCCGGATAAATAAACTTGTCCGACAAAGCTCAAAACAATAAGGAATTATAAAATGAACAATTCAAATCCTCATAACTTTTTAGTCGAAAATGAACAAAATATGGTTGCATTGGAAAAGCTTTTGACTTCTATTCCTGCAATTGCACCAGAAGGCGGTGGAGACGGCGAATACAAAAAATGTGCCGCTCTTGAAAATTGGCTGCGTCAAAATGGATTTACAAATATTGAACGCTACGAAGCCCCAGATTCCAGAGTAAGTGATGGAGTACGCCCTAGCCTCGTAGTTACAATTCCTGGACAAAGTGATGATTATAATATCTGGGTTATGGCCCATATTGATGTTGTTCCAACAGGAGATTTATCTCTTTGGGAATCGGATCCATGGACTGTAGTTGAAAAAGACGGCAAGCTTATTGGCCGCGGAGTTGAAGATAATCAGCAGGGATTAGTTTCTGCTGCCTTTGCAGGTTTATACTTTATTAAAAATAATATAAAACCTGCCCATACTGTAAAGCTGCTTTTTGTTGCTGATGAAGAAAATGGAAGTGAATACGGTATAATCTATCTGATGAAAAATCACAAGCTTTTCAAAAAATCAGATTTAATACTTATACCGGATGGAGGGGATTCCGAGGGTGAAACAATAGAAATTGCAGAAAAAAATATTCTCTGGCTAAAAGTACATGTAATTGGAAAACAAACCCATGGTTCCCGCCCTGATAGTGGTGCAAACGCCTGTCTTGCTGCCTGTGATTTAAGTCTTCGTCTGCACAATCTGGAAAAAACATTCAATAAAACTGATGATTTATTTGAACCAAATTATTCGACATTCCAGCCAACCAAACGAGCTAAAAATGTAGACAGCATAAATATTATTCCTGGTGAAGATACTTTCTATATGGACTGCCGCATTCTTCCTTGTTATACACTGACAGAAGTTCTTAAAGAAGTTGACTCTCTCTGCAGCCAGGTAGAAAAAGAACATAATGTTAAAATTGAATATGAATGTCCACAGAAATCTGAATCACCTGCGACTCCAGTTTCTGCCCCTGTAGCACAAAAGCTTGCTGCTGCCTTAGAAAAGGTACACGGTATTGAAGCAAAGTTTATTGGAATTGGTGGCGGAACTGTAGGTGCAGAATTAAGACGTGAAGGCATAGACGCCGTAGTCTGGAGTACCCTTGATGATCAGGCACACCAGCCAAACGAATATTGTATTGTCGAAAATATAATCAAGGATGCAGAAACCCTGACTGGCTTCTTTTTAGAATCTTAAGTTTTATCGAACTTTAAGGAAGATTCCCAGAATTGCACAGGTAATCAAAAGCTGAATAATCATAAACTTCAGCAGTACCTGTGTAGGGGACCATCCATGATTTTTTCGCATGTGGTCGTGCAAAGGAAAACGAATATTTTCAAAAATCTTAATTTTGAAGAAGCGTAGCAGGAAAACCTTTAGCAAGCCCATTCCACCATTTACAAAAATAATAGAAGAAGTTGCAATAAAAATAAAAGGATTTCCAGTTGCCATTACGCAAACTCCAATAAAATATCCAAGTGCACGGCTTCCTGCATCTCCCATAAGACATTTGCTTGGATAAGCATTGTGCCACAAGTAACCCATAACAACTCCAGACATTGCAAACAAAAGAATAGCCCAGTTAGCACCACTGCTCAAATGAGGAAGAAGAAGATAAGCCGCAATATCCTTATGACCAAGAATAAAATAAAAAAGAATACCAAGGGTAAGAAGGGCAATCAGCACTAAAGAAGAAGACAAGCCGTCTACACCATCAGTACAGTTTGTCGTATTTATAGAAGCCCACAAAAGAATTGTACAAATAGCAATATATACAGCCGGATGAACGGCAATTTCGTTTGAAATAAAAGGAAGCCAGAAGCTTACAAGACCCTCAGGGGAATTAGCCTTAAATCCATAATAGAGTATTGTAGCTGTTACTACACTAATAATTAAATCCAGAGCACCTTTTAGATATTCTCCCCAGCTTGTAACACTGCGGTCATCTAAAAATCCTGTAAGCATTGTACACCAGGTAAGCAGTACAATCAGAGCTCTGGTTAATGACATTGGGGCAATCAAAAAAGAAATTACAACAAAAATTGTAATAAAAACAATTCCTGCTCCAGTAGGTTTTCCTTTTGCTGCTTCTGCATTTTCTTTTAAGGTAAACTCACGGCCACGGTCATGTGGCAAACGGTTATAGAATAAAGGAATCAGTTTATAAGCCAGGAAAAATCCAAGGTAAAGTGCAACTGTAATCAATACAGCATAAGAAGACAAAAGACGAGCTGGTCCCCAAAACTGCTGCAAATACTGTCCTAAATAAAAAAGCATATTGTTAACTCCAAATAAAATTATAATTAATATGTAATATGTGACATGTCCGTAAAGACCATGACAACATTTCTTTCATCACAATACTGAATAAACTCTTCATCATTTTCTGTTCCGCCAGTCTGAATGATAGTGGTAACACCTCTTGCAATGAGTTCTTTTACCGCAGGGCAAAGTTTTATTTCTGTATCACAAACTAAGAGTTCACCTAAAGGTTCATCAAGTGGTAAGCCATTTCTTGACTGATAGTCAATTGCTTCTGTAAGAACAGAGGTAACCGCCTTTTCTGCTGATTTACAGGCTTGTGAAATACCAACAATCGAATTACCCTTTAAAATAGCCGCAGAATATGTTCTTGAGGCCATGGCAAGCATCATTCCAAAAATCATCTGGTCGGCCATATACTGATTAGGACGATTTTTAGTTTTTACATACCATTTGTCAAAAATCAGCGTATCTTTATTCTGAATTAAAAGACCACCACTGAAAAGTTCTATATCATAATGCGAAGTTAGAATAATAGAAACCGGAATAAGCTTTATCTTTTTATTGGCAGAAAGAGTTTCCTTAGCTTTAGGTGTAAAACCAGGAGCAATAATCGCACTAAGGTTGCAGTTTACCATTTCTTTTGCAGCTGCTTCATCAACAACAGAACTACAGCCAATAGTCACATCAGATATATTAGAAAAATCATAAGTGTAAGTACTCTTAAATGATTTTGTTACACTGGAAGCAAGAGAGGCTCCGATGATTGATTTATATTTTATTGCAATTGTAAATACAGTTCCTTTAAGCGGCGTAAATTGGGTTATAAAGGAATAACCGTCCCTGTTTTTGCTCTTTACCGTAAACTGATTTTTAAGATATGTAAAAAGCATACAAATCTGTTCCCAAGCTAGTGAAGCATCTGTAATTGTATTATAACTCAAATCACGGACAGTTAGCTTTTGAAGGGCAGACATAGGGCCAGATTGAACAGGAATCGTATAGAGACAGGCAGACTGATGTGGATTGGCACCGTTTTTCAGATTCTGATATCGCTTAAAGGGAAAAGTCATGTAATTTACAAAGGAATCTTTACTTTTAGAAGAAAACAAGAGAGTATCTGCAATTCCACTATCATAGGCAGAAATCATATTCAAAGCTTTTGATGCAAGATATAGACGGAAATCATCGCTGATATTATCAGTTTTCAGTTGTATGATTGCTTCTTTATAGTCAGCAGGATCAGTAAGAATAAGGAGATTTTTAAAGTTTGCAGCAGAGTTTCTTAGCAAGGTTGAAATATAATAATTAGGAGGAACAATCGGTTCTTTAAAAATCTGCTCAGCTGCTCCTAAAGAAATAGATGGTATTAAATTTATACAGAGAATATAAATATCCGTATCATTACTTTGATTTATAGAAGAGTTATCGTCTTCGGGATAGCGTGAACACATTATATTCTGGATTAATTTTGATGTGTCTGCAATATAAATGTTTTTTTCAACAAGGGCAGGTTCGCGAACAAAAGGAATCTTTTCACGTCGAAGCAATTCTTCTGTTTTGTTCGCAGTTAAAATTGTCCAGCCTGCTCCTACCAGATATCTGGTAAAATCCAAAACACCTTCAGTATTTTCAACATGTATAATAGCTCGCTTTGTCATTTTATTATTCTACCACATAAATTAATAAGTTTACAGACAAAAAACATGATTTTACCGTCCATAACCATGGTTACGCATTGTAACCGTGGTTATTTTTTTAGTAACCATGGTTATTTCGTATTGTGAATAATTGACTTATGGGTATTTTATAAAATAAAATTATGCTATAAACAAAGTTTAAGTACCTGAAAGTCAATGAAAAAAGTTTTCTAAATGAGAAACTTTTACAACATATTCTTTACGGATATGCCTGAAAGCATTGGAGATGTGTCAGGGGAGAATCCTTCTTTATTGGACTGTCTTGAGTAGTGATAACTGAGAAGATTTCGGTTGTCTTTTGCTTCTGACAGTCTTTTTTTTATTATTTATTTTTCAACCAGATATTGCAAAAGAAGCATGTGAAGCTCTTCTATTTTGCTTACATCAAAAACCTTAAAAATATATGCAAATTCTTTTTTAACGAGCGAAACACTCATAAAATATTTGTCACTTAATTCTTTATATGAAAGGTTATTGTGCAGGTTATCAAGAATTAACTGCATCTGTCGTTCTGACAGGTTGTAATCTGACAAATGAATTAGTGAACCAACTTTTTTATTCTTCAGACATTTATTTTCGCTTATAGTAGTTGGAATAATGCAGGAGAACTTTGCTTTAAGCAGAGAATACAGCCATAGATAAAAGGTACACATAAAAGCCGATGTGCCTAAAGTAATTATTGTTCTTGACCATCCATGAGTGTACATAAACAAAATGTTAATTATATGAAGAACAAATATAATCGTCATATTTACTGGACGTTTATTCTTCATAAAATCCATAATTTTGATTTCTGCAAGGGCGCTATAAAAGAACATTACCCCAAGCATCTCATAATTCGTTAAAATGAGAAGAATACTTTCGATAAAGAAAACAATTACATGTAATTTTGTAGAAGGCTTGAAAATTGTAAAAATTGTTAAAAGTGTACAAATTGTATGAACTGTAACAATTACCTGCTTGCT
>JAILQA010000010.1 GCA_024699205.1 Treponema sp.
CGATAATTTTACAAAAGATATGCTTTCCAATTTTTCTGTTATCAATAAAGCAGCCGAAGAAATTTCCAAACAGTCTTTTTTGGATGAATTTTAATTTTTTTTGATGTCAAATAATTTTTAATTTAAGATAAATTTTAATTCTAAATATTGTTATAGGTGCCTTCTGTTATGAAAAAAAATTTTTGTCTTCTGTTTATTCTTTTTGGACTTCTAATTTCGTCCAGTTGCAGTAACTCAAAAAAACTGCCGTCCAAAGAACTGACAATTGTAAGGGCGGACGGAAGTCAAGTCTCTCTCAGCGCAGAAATTGCGAGAACCCCCGAAGAGAGAAATCATGGTTTTATGGAGCGAAAAAATATTCCTGACGGAACAGGAATGATTTTCATTTTTGAAAAGGATCAGATTCTGTCCTTCTGGATGAAAAACACACCTCATCCACTTTCAATTGCCTTTATAGATTCCCACGGAAAAATCCGTGATATTTTTGACATGAAACCCTTCAGCCTTGATCCAATCAACAGCACTGTTTCTACCCGTTATGCTCTTGAAGTTCCACAAGGCTGGTTTGAAAAAGTAAATATCAAAAAAGGTGATTATCTGACTTTAAATTTTTAACCTTTTATTCTGCGTCCTGTTCCAATTTAAGCAGTTCTGCAGCGGCAATTTTATCATTTGGGCTATATTCAAGCACAGCTGTAAAATAATTGCGAGCTTTCTGCTTGTCACCCTGAGCAAGAGCCAGATATCCAAGGTTTGAAATGATTTTTGTATTTTCCGGTTCTAATGCAAAGGCTTTATCAAGACATTTTTGCGCTTCAGCAAAATCTCTTTCTGCTACATAACATAAAGAAAGCTCATTATAGGTATCTGAAGTTTCATTTCCGCCATATTTTAGAGCTTCAAGGAAAGACTGTTTTGCATCTTCAAAACGTTCAAGTCTTCTAAGTCCCCAGCCAAGCATAAACCAGGCATTCCAAACTTTTGGATTATTTCTAAGGAACAATCTTATTTCTTCAAGACCTTTTTCTTCTTCGCCAGAAGAAATCAAATCATAGGCATTTTTAAAATGAACGTCATCCATATTTTGATTTGTAATGTTTGAAACAATTTCCTGGGCACGTTCTTTTTTGTAAATGCCGTTCTCGCCGAGTTCTTCATCAGAAATATCACAAGTTAAAGCAAGGTAAGTCTCAAAACTATCTTTAGCTTCTCTATATCGATACAATTTTAAAAAGAAGAAACCAGCATTAAAGAAAACATCTGGCAAAGGTGGATCTTCCTCCATAGCCTGTTTGTAATAATACTCAGCATCTGCATCATAAGCATCGGCATCCTCAAACAGACCGTCTCGTCGGTAACTTTCAGCTCTCTGATCCAAAAATAATGCCATATTCAAAATAATTGCAACATCATCAGGATCAAATCCAAGCAATGCTAAAAAAATTTCTTCTGCAAGATCAAAATCTTCATTTTTAGTTTTTAAGATGGCAGCTTCACAAAGTTCTTTTTTAATATCTGGGCGTGCCTTTTTCAAAATTGAACGATAATAATCAAGGTGTTCATTCTTTTTATCATAAGCAAGGACAGTCAAAATACCAGCCAGAACCTGCTCAGAAGTAATTTCTTCCGGATTAAAAGAACCGGCAGATTCAGAATCTTTTTTCTGCACAGGAAGAGGAATTGTTTTATCAATTGGAAAAGTCTCCTGAGATAAATTAAAGTTCTCAGGCAAATTTATAAAATATACCGATGCTAACGGATTAGATGGATTCATACAAAAATACCCCATTATTCCTTAAAATAATTATTTGAAAAAATGTTTATTTAATTTTCTAGATGCCTTTTGTTATTAAGAATACCCTTCTGAAAGTTCGTGATGAAATTGTTAATATGAGTTTTATAAGCCATTGGAACAGTTTCTGGAACATACTGTATATGTACTACAGCAATATCCTTCCTGCCTTCAAGAAATTCCGAACGGGCAATTATTCCCTGTATTGAAACAATATCACCTGTATCAACAAAATCCAGTTGTAATGAAACCTTTCGCTTAATCAAAAACTTCGGAATTCCAGCAAGAAGAACTTTTGCACCACCAAAAGACAAATCTTTTACAATGCTACGTCTCGGGATTCCTTCGACAGCTACAATCGTTTCTTCCTTTCCAAGACCAAGTTTTCGCATTGAATTTTCATTAATTTCTATTCGATCTTCTTTTCGATTTTTAAAGTTTTCGTTAGTCTCAATGAATTCACCAAGGCGTTCAATCAAATCATCAGGCGGACGCTGAGAAAAACTTAAAGTAACAATTGAAAGTTCAGCTGTATTGTGATAACTCTTTTTTTCAACCACAGAGCAATTTACAAAAAAATGAATCGGATTATTACTCTGATCCAAAAAGCAATAACGGATACTCAAACCAACGGAAGGATTTTTTTCAATCTCTTTATAAACACCGCTTGAGTTTCCAATAATGATTGTAGCACTCTGTAAAGAGGAAGAATTAATGATACAAGGCCACTGTCCACCATTGCATTTTACATAAATCTGACGTGGATCTAATCGCAAAATTTGAATGTTGGCCTTTGTAAAAATAATTTCCTGATCACGATAATAATCGTAATATCGGGATGCTTGATGATTTATGGAAATTCCCATAAAAATAATTTTAACCTAAATTATGCTTTCAAGCAATACAAAAAGAAAAAAAAATCCGCCGAATAAAGTCGGCGGATTTACATGTAAATA
>JAILQA010000048.1 GCA_024699205.1 Treponema sp.
TGGCTTTTCAGGCATTTTACAAAACTCTTTGCGGGAACGGAAAATATAATCCATAAGCAAAGCACCCATCTGGTTACCAGAAAGAAGTACCCAGTTTCCATCTTTGTCAGGGAATGCAGTACCAAAACGGTCTGAATCAGGGTCTGTAGCCATAACGCCATCGGCCTTTTCTTTTTTAGCAAGCTCTACAGCCATAGTCAAAGCAGGCTTTTCTTCTGGATCTGGCTTTTCAACAGTTGGAAAATCACCATTAGGTTCTCGCTGCTCTGGAACAGTAATAACATTAAGTCCTAAATCACCAAGAACCTTTTCTACATGCATAGCACCAGTTCCATGCAAAGGTGTGTAAACAATTCTAACATCCTTAGCCTTTTCTTTAATTAAGTCAGGACGGAAGAGCTGCGACTTACACATGTTCCAGAATTTTTCATCAATTTCTTTATCAATTAAAACAAGTTTACCAGAAGCGATAGCTTCTTCTTTAGTCATTGTTTTAACTTCTGTTACCTTATTTACTTCTTCAATAATACCAACATCATGAGGCTCAATAACCTGAGCACCATTATCCCAATAAGCCTTATAACCGTTATATTTTTTAGGATTATGAGAAGCAGTTACAACAACACCAGTCTGAGCCTTAAGCTGCAAAATAGCATAAGAAAGCTCAGGAGTTGGACGAAGCCCTGTAAATAAGTAAGCTTTAATTCCATTAGCAGCAAAAATAAGAGCAGTTGCTTCAGCAAAAACATCTGAATTATTGCGGCTATCGTATGCAACAACAGCACTCAAAGTGCCATCTTTTGCTTTTTCTGGGAAAGCTTTTTTTACATAATTAGCAAGTCCCTGAGTTGCCATATTAATTTCAAGAGTATTCATTCGGTTAGTACCACCGCCCATTACACCACGAAGTCCACCAGTACCAAATTCAAGAGTCTGGTAGAATCTGTCTTCAAGTTCGGTATAATCTTCTTTTGCAATAAGGTCTTCAATTTCCTTACTGAATCTTACATCTTTTTCTGCAGCAATATATTCTTTTGCACGTTTTAAGATTTCATTCTTGTCCATAATATCCTACCTATTTTGCTTCTCTTTTTTTCATTTCTTCTGCGATTTTCTTTACGTCCTGGATTTTATCTTTTGAAGCAATCAAAAGTGAATCATCGCTATCGACAATTACAATATTATCAAGTCCGATTGTCGCAATTGTACGCTGACCGCCCCGGATATAGCTTGCAGTAGTATCAAGAGTAATAACATCACCTTTTACGACATTCTGATTCTCATCCTTCTTGCTGATGTCATAAAGAGCTGTCCATGAACCTACATCATCCCAGCCAGCATTAAGCTTAACGATTTTACCCTTTAAAGTTTTCTCCATGACGGAATAGTCAATGGAATCACCTTTGATTTTACCAAATGAATCCTTATCAAGGCGGATAAAATCTGTCTCTACACTTGCTTTTTCAAAAGCCTCAATAGAAAGTGATGCCATTTCAGGATTGTGAACTTTTAATTCTTCCAGGAAAGTTGATGCTTTGAAAACAAACATTCCGCTGTTCCATGCATACTCACCGCTTGTAAGATATTTCTGAGCTTTTTCAAGGCATGGTTTTTCAACAAACTTCTCAAGAGTAAAAGCACCATCAATTTCTGCACCAGCAGCTTTCACATATCCGTAACCAGTTGAAGGGAATGTCGGAACGATTCCAAATGTTACAAGATATCCTTTTTCTGCATTAAGAGCCGCAGTTTTTACTGCCTTCTGGAAAGCGGAAACGTCTGCAATAACATGGTCGCTAGGAAGAACAACTACAACGGCATCTTTATCCTGCTTCATTGCGGCACAACAGGCAGCGGCAATTGCCGGTGCTGTATTTTTTGCCATCGGTTCAAGAAGAATTGTAGGTTTCTTGTCAGTTACTTCGCCAATCTGCTGTGCGACCAAGAATCGGTGTCCTTCTCCACAAGAAATAACAGGATTTCCAGTTTCAAGACCTTTAAGACGAAGCAAAGTTTCCTGAATCATTGTCCTATCACTTACAAGCGACAAAAACTGTTTTGGATGATCGCCCCAGGAAAGGGGCCAAAGGCGGGTTCCAGCACCACCAGAAAGGATGATTGGAATAATTGTCATAAACTTACCTCTAAACAGTAAAAAATTATCGAAAGTAACTAATACTTATAATAATTAGTCATTAAACAAAAAAACTTCTCACGTTCTCAAAAATCGCCTCTTCCGTAAAATTTTCCGAGACCCAATTACGAGCAGCTGTACCATGCTTCTCTTTTGATACACTCATTAATGCCTGTGCATATTTTTTTGCATCAAGCTCATGAACTTCCATGCCTGTTACCCCATCCTTATTTACCCAGTTAACACCAGAGCCTTCAATCGTGAAAGTAACAGCTGGAAGCCCACAATATAAGCCCTCCGCCAATGCAATTCCAAATGCTTCATTTTTGGAAATAGAAGGGAATGCATAAATATCAGAAGCCCAAAGAAAGCATTTTTTATCTTCATCGCTGATTCTGCCAATGAAATCAACATTTTGCAACATTAAATCAGAAGCCTGCTGTTTTAAGTCATCTGTTAAAGGGCCTGTTCCAGCAATCACAACGGCATAATCGCTTGATAAATATTGTGCAGCTTCAATTAAATA
>JAILQA010000161.1 GCA_024699205.1 Treponema sp.
TCCCAATTTTTTTTAGCTGCCGAGGTTAGAGTTTTTTTAGAAGTAATTGGAAGCGGCTGATGAAAGCGTTTTTTTTGGATATCCATACAGGCACGCCTTATAAGTTCATTTAAAGTTCCAATTGTACTGAACATGTCTTCCGGATATTCTGGAATATCTTCGAGAGTATAATTTGAATCAATTTCAATGTTTTCTTTATCAATCTGTAGAATTGAAGAGGCTGTTTCCTTCCAGATATTCTGAATAATTTCGGAAGGTGTAAGGGCGTGAATGATTACCTTATCTTTTGAAGTCATTGTAACTTCAATTTTTGGATTGCTAAAAAAGGTTGATGTTCCGTAAAAATCAGGGGCGTTATAGGCGGTTGCAATTCCAATTCCCCTTAAAGGCAGGGCAAAAAATGGATTGCTGTTTTTTTGAATACGATTTATGGCATCCATATTAAACGATGCATATTTTCTGTTGAAATCACTTATTTTTATTGCCTGTGCCATTGTCTGAAAAATTGAATCGTTTGGAATGATGATAGGATAGTCGACCTTTTTTTTCTTGTTAATTAAACGTAATTCATCTGGAAATAACCGCGACTGATTGCTTAATTTTTGAATCTGATTTTCTATGGCAAAAAATACCTGCGAATCTATACTTTTTAGACAGATTGATGACGGCGGATTTTTGGAAGTATGCGCATGAGTATAAATATGAACATTAGAGATTCTATAATAATTGCAGGCTGCAATAGAAAAACGGTCAACAATTTCTTTTGCAAAAGGATTCCCGGCTCCAACATCAATGTCGATATTTGCAGATAAAGCCATTATCTCTCCTGATTTTGCCATTGCAGTTTTATAAAAAATTGTTGTTTTAATGCCAGGCATCAAAAAGACATCCTGTTCTTTTTGAGATAAAACTAATTTAACAGGCTTACCAGTAAGCATGCTTGCAAGGGCAACCTGAACAATAATCTGTGTAGTTCGCCATAAGCCGCGGGCATAAACTCCAGTTCCCTTTGTTTTATGAACAAAAATATTTTCCAGAGGAATATTCAGACATTCGCTTACTGTCTTCATTGTAAAACTGGTCCATTTTGTAGGTGCATAAATATGAAGATTTTTATTGTCCATATAAACAAAAGAACCGCTGGTTTCCTGCCAGGAGGGATCTGAAAGGATTTCTTCCCAGGTTTCTGCTATGACTATAGTGTCCTTATCTTCCTTAAAAAGACTTTCGTTTGCTTCTTCATTCGAAAGTTCCCTGAATAAGCCAGTTCTTATTTCGCGGGTTGCAAGTGTTTCTTGTGTAAAAGATTCAATGTGGGTTCTGTCCAAAACTGTATCAAGAGAAGGAAGATTATTGATTTCAGAAACAAAGGCTGATAAATCCTGATTGGCATTGAGATTTACAGTAACTCTTTTCTGCTGTTTCATTGCGTTGTTTAAGGCTGCTTCTAGAGATTCTATATCAAAATTGACAGAAACTTTTGTAAGCAGTTCATTTACAACCTTTTCATCAGGACCGGCGATAATTGCAATCGGTTCTCCGCTGTATGCAATTGCACCATGCCCGAATATTTTCTGCTTTGATTTATTGATTTCAAGTTCTTTTTTGCCGGGAATATCCTTTGCTGTAAAAAGATAATAACCATCTGGAATATCCTGTAGAACTATGCTTTTAATTTTACCGGTAGAGGCTGGGCTTCTAACCAAAGCTGCATACAAGGTTCCTTCTTTTGTGCAGTCGCTGTAAAAGCCTTCTGCCTTGAGGGAACGGGTTTTGTTCTTGGGATTATTTTTTCTAGGCATGATTTTCTCTTCCTATTTTTGTAACTGTCTCTATTACATATTCAGTCATTTCATCCGTCATATCTGGAAAAAGTGGAATAGAAATTGTCCTTGAATATTGCTCTTCGGCGTTAGGATAATTTTCTGCCGTAAAATCCTTGTAAAGATTTTTCCAGTAAGTAAAATGGAAAATTGGAATAAAGTGAACTGAAATACCTAGTCCAGCAGCCTGCATTTTCTTTGCAAAGTCTTCCCGGGTGATTGTGAGTTTATCTGGATTAATGCGCATTAAATAAAGATGCCAGGCATTACCTTCGCCATCCGGTGGCAGGGTGATAAAATCTAAATCCTTGAAAGCTTGATTATATTTATCGACTACGGCTTTTCTCTGCTGGTAAAAAAGAGTAGCTCTATCCACCTGGCAGCAACCCAGAGCAGCAAGAATATCCGGAAGATTAAACTTATAGCCGGGCGCAATTATATCATATTCCCAGGAGGCTTTTGGTGAAGTGTAGCGGTTCCAGGTTATTCTGTCCATTCCATGCATACGCATTACCGACATTCTTTTTGCAAGTTCTGTATTGCGAGTGCATACCATTCCGCCTTCTGCTGTTGTAATTGTTTTTGTTACATAAAAAGAAAAAACGCCGATATCACCGATTGCTCCGGCATATCCTAATTTTGTAGGAGAAGGAAAGGCATGGGCGGCATCTTCGATTACATAGATTTTATTGTCTTTTGTGCTGTATTTTTTTGCAAGAGCCAGAATCTCTTTCATTTTGCAGATATTTCCGGCAATATGAACTGGAACAATTGCCCTTACCTTATGACCATTTTCTGCATCTCGTTTTAATATTTCTTCAATTTTTGCCGGGTCAATATTGTAGGAATCCTTTTCGATATCTGCAAAATAAAGGTCTGCGCCCAGAGTTCTTGCACAGGCAGCAGTTGAAACAAAAGTGTAGGGAGTAGTTATGACAGCAGTTCCTTCTTTTACACCACAGGCTTCCATTGCAAGTACCATTCCAGAAGTGTTTGAATTAACCGCAAGACTGATAATGCTTTCATCACCAAGGGCTTTACTGAACTTTTTTTCAAACTCAAGGGCATATTTTCCTGTTGTAAGCCAGCCAGATCGTAATACATCAAGAACAGCATCTTCTTCTGCTTTTGTGATTGAGGCTCTGTGAAATGGAACTTTAATTTCTGCCATAATCTTTTCCTTTTTATTGTAAATCAAGCCTAGAGCAAATCTGTTCTTGGCTGATTGTCATTTTCTATTTCTTTATAAAAGTTGTCTAAAGTTTTGCAGTCATCGCAAAGAATCTTAAGCAGTTTTTCCTTGTTTCTAAAGTCTGCTGCCTGAGCTGGTGTGTAAAAACAAATAGGGTAAAGCTGCTCCAAAAGCGAATCAAGTCTTTTTTTACTGTACTCGATATTTTCCAGCTGAAGAATCTTAGGATAGGCAGTAGGTGAGGGATTTTCTTCTTTAAGCCAAAGAGGCTCTTCCAGTCGTTCACCCTTTCTTGAGCCGACTATTTTAATATCAATATCCTTATAAGGTTCTAATCCTGAAAATCTTATTATCTGTTTGGCCAAATCCAGGATTTTAATCGGCTCTCCCATATCCAGAAGATAAGATTTTCCGTTCTGACCAACTCCTCCTGTCTGCAAAACCAGAGAACAGGCTTCTGGAATTGTCATGAAAAATCTTTCCATGCGTTCGTCGGTTACAGTTACAGGACCACCTGTTTTAATCTGACTTTGGAAAATCGGCAGAATTGAGCCACGGCTCCCCAGAACGTTTCCAAATCTTACAAACATAAAAGCTTGATTTTGAGATTTATCTTCGGAAGCAGTTTCGCTTATTTTTTTTGCCGCATCCAGAACCATTTTTTCGCAAAGCATTTTTGAAAGGCCGTAAACGCTTACCGGACTTACAGCTTTATCTGTAGAAATAAGTACAAATCTGTCAACCTTATGTTTTATACTTGCGTCCAGAAGATTTTTAGTTCCAAAGACATTATTTTCGATTGCGGCAACCTGATTTTCTTCCATCATAGGAACATGCTTGTAGGCGGCACAGTGGAAAATTACGTTGCAGCGGGTTTTATTGATAATGTAGTCAACATACTCCCTGTCTCTCATGTCTCCGATAATCGGAACTATAGTGGCTTTTTCGCCAATTCCTTCTGCCTGAAGCACTTTTAATTCCCTGAATATCTGGCAGATAGAGTTTTCGCCATGTCCAAAAAGATAAAGACGTTCAGCACCACCCGATAAAAGCTGCCGTGCAAGTTCCGAACCAATTGAACCACCTGCACCTGTAATAAAAACACGCTTTCCACGAAGATAAGAAAGGCTTTCTTTTAAGGAGATTGTAATTGGGGTTCGTCCCAGAATATCCAGTGGGTCAATTTCGCGGGTTTGAACAATATGAGCGGTTCCATTTATAACCTGGCTTATTCCAGGAAGGATTTTTATATGCTTAAAATTATTTTTTCTGAGAATATCGTAGATTTCGCGGATTCTTTCGGTTGGGGCAGATGGAATTGCAATAAGAGCTTCATCACTGTCGGAATTGTTTAAAATTGAAGTTACGCTGTCAATCGGTCCAAGAATTGGAATACCATCGATGGAAGTTCCTATAAGAGCTTTGTCATCGTCTAAAAAAGCGTTGACTTTTCCGAATATTTTTTTTCGTTTAATGTCGTCGGCAATTGTCTGACCTGCAAAGCCGGCACCAATAATATAAATACGTTTTTCCATTTCCCCAAACAGCAAAACGCTGCCCCATTCAGAATATTCTATCATATATAATTCAATTTCGCAAACAGAGAGATAATAACAAAATAATTATAAAAAAGTCTAAACCTTAATTATTTAATCACCGATGTAAAAGTATACGACCTTGTAATAAGTGGTGATATATATGGGGAATTTTAAAAGAAGTATTTTAATAGCAATTACTCTTTTTGCTGCAAGTTTTTGTTTTGCAAAACAGATAACCCTTCAAATTGTGCAGCATGATGAATTGTCAGATAAAGTTTTTGAATCTTCTATGGTTGTTGAAGATGAATTACTGAACGGTTTTTTTGATAATGGATTTATCGTAACTAATTCACCTGCTTCCGTTTCTGCTTCTAACCTTCAGGATGCAAATCTTTTTAATACTGGAATTGGAGATGCTTACGAAGGTTCATCAGAATACTTTTTGCAGATTAAGCTTTACTACAATGCCGCTCAAACTTCTGATAAAAGTGATCTGATAAAAGTTGACTGGACTTTAGCGTCAGCCATTACTGGGGTAACAATTAAAGAAAATACTATAAAAAATAAATATTCTGATACAAAAGATTTGAAGGTGCTTTCTGCAAATCTTGTAAAGGAAATAACAAAAGCAATTAAAGCCTAAGGATGGGTGGGATTATGAATAATAAATTTTTTAAGACTGTTTCAAAAATTATTGCGGTATTTACAGGATGTCTCTGTTTAGCATCTTTCAGTCCGTCTCTTGATGGAAGAGCCGTTGTTGTTGAGCCTGGTGTTTTCCCTGCAGGACTTTTTGCAAAAACAGTCGGGTATCTTCCTGGTGACATGATCAGCGTTACAAATATTACAGGAGATAAAACTGTTGATATTTTAGTAATCGGCGCTTTAGATCCATCTGAAGGAGTTGCCATTATGTTATCTCCAGAAGCCGCTGCCGCTATTGGAATTGACGGTAAATCAAATAATATTGTAAAAATTACAAAACGCTCTAATCAAGATGATCGCGTTTATGGTTCTGCTGTAATTGCTCAGCAGTTCCTTTCTGATGATGATTATGACAGTTCTTTTATTGATTCAGAATCTCAAGAAGATTTCTCTTTTGAAGAAGAAAGTACTCCTGAAAGTCCTATTGAAGAAGCTCAGGTAACGGAAGAAGTGTCTCAGCCAGAAGATACAGATTATAATGAAGAAGATTTTGACTATGGTGATTTTGCAGATTACGGTGAATACGATTATGAATTCGAATATGAAGAAGAAACTCCTGAAGCTGAAGAAACTGTAGTAGAAGCAGAAGAGGACGAAGAACCTGTTGCTTCTGAACGATTTGAAGACGATTACGAAGAATTTGAAGAGCCGGTAGAATCAGAATCTTTTGTTGATGATCAGGATTTTGCTGAAGAAGCCCAGAATGAAAACCTTTACGAAGAAGAACCTGAAGCAGAAGAATTTATTGATGATACAGAAGATTTTGAAGATTACGAAGAGGAAGCTTCAGAAGAAATCATTGAAGAAGATTTAGAGGATTTTGAGGATAATTACGAAGAGACAGTTGAGCCAGAAGAGCTTGTTGAAGAAGCTGTAGAAGAACCTGTTGAAGAGTTCGTAGAGGAAGAAATTATCGAAGAAGAAGCTTTTGAGGAAACAGAAGAACCTGAAGCAGAAGAAGAAGTTATAGAAGAAGAATATTTCGATGACTTTGATGAATTACCTTCTGAAGAAGAACTTGAAGAGGAATCTGAAGAAGAAAGTGTAGAAGAGCCAGAAGAAGAAGTTATAGAAGAAGCCTTTGAAGATGATTTTGAAGAAACTGATTATGAAGAAGCTGAAGAACCTGAGGAAAGTGAAGAAGTAGAAGAAGAAGCCGAGGAAGAAGCTTTTGAAGATGATTCTGTATTTGAAGATTACACAGAAGTTGAAGCTGTCGAAGAAAATCCTCTTGAATCAGAAGAAGAAACAGAAGTAGCCGAAGAGGAAGAAACAGAAGACGAGGCTTCTGAACCGGAAGAAACAATCGAGGAAGAAAGCCTTGAAGAGGAAACTGTTGAAGAAGAATTAATTGAGCCTGAAGCAATTGAAGAAGAGCCAATTGACGAAATCATTGAAGAAAACTGGTATGATGACGATTCTGTTGAGTTCATCGAAGAAGAGCCAGAGGAAGAAGCCACAGCCGAAGAAGAAGCTGAATATGATGAGTACCAGGCTATTGTTCTTGTTCCTGCAGAGGAAAATCCTCCAGAGTCAGTTGCAGAAGTTTCGGCATCAGAAGCTGCTGTTACTCCTGTGGAAGAGACTACAGAAGAGCCAGAGCCTGTAGTTGAACCTGAAGTTGAAGTAAAGCCAGAAACTGAACCTGAGCCAGTTCTTCCTGTGGTAAATGCATCTGAAGCTGAAGTTGTAAAAGCTGCGGAAAGTGAAGTGGTAGAAAGTAAACCTGAAAAACCGGCAGAAAAACCATATTCAAAATATATGATTTCTAATCTGTCAGAATTGAAGTCTGGTAACTATTACATTCAGATTGCAGCCTTGAGAGACGAATCTAATATAATGGAAATTGTTAATAAATACGGAAAGAATTATCCTATAACAATTTCACCAAATGATGCAGGAACAGTAAACATTATTCTTATTGGACCTTTGTCTGTAGACGAATATGCAACTGTACTTGCCCGCTTCAAGGCATTCGGATATAAAGATGCATTTGTAAGAAAAATTAAATAAGTAATTAAAAGAAGCAATTAAATAAATGAAAAAGGCTGCCTGAGAAAATCAGACAGCCTTTTTTTATAAGATTATTTATGATAAAAATTAGATTGTGTAAATCCAGCCTTCTGGAGCAGGGAGTCTGCCCATCTGAATACCAGTCAAAGTATCATAAACTTTCTTAAGAACAGGACCCATTTCATCCTTTCCTTCGTTATAGATAATTGATTTTCCGTGATCATCAATCTGGCCAACTGGAGAAATTACAGCAGCTGTACCACAAAGTCCACATTCAGCAAAATCAGAAAGCTCATCTTTTGAGATTCTTCTTTCTTCAACATCCATCTTTAAGATTTCTTTAGCAACATAAAGAATTGAGCGGCGTGTAATAGAAGGAAGAATAGAATCAGATTTTGGAGTAACAAGTTTTCCGTCCTTTGTAACTAAAAGGATATTAGCTCCACCGGTTTCTTCAAGATAAGTGTGAGTTGCAGGGTCAAGATAAATATTTTCTGCATATCCGGCTTTATGTGCATCTACAATATTGTAAAGACTCATTGCATAGTTTAAGCCAGCTTTGATATCACCAGTTCCATGAGGAGCGGCACGGTCAAGGTCGCTGAGACGTACTTTAATTGGTTTTACGCCGCCTTTGAAATATGGTCCAACTGGAGTAACAAGAATACGGAACTGATATTCGTCAGCAGGTTTTACACCGATAACTGGATTTGAACCGAACATGTAAGGGCGGATGTAAAGAGTTGCACCGCTTCCATAAGGTGGAACCCAGTCTTTGTTTGCTTCAATTGTCTGAAGAACTGCTTCAATAAAGCGGTCCTTTGGGAAAACAGGCATTTCAAGACGCTTGCAAGAACTTTCCATTCTGTCTGCATTTAAATCAGGGCGGAATGTGACGATATCACCATGTTCTGTTGTATATGCCTTTAGACCTTCAAAACATGTCTGTGCATATTGTAAAACGCCTGCACATTCGTTGATTGTAATTGAGTGGTCAGAAGTTAATTTGCCTTCATCCCATTCACCATCTTTCCAATTAGAAACATAACTTTTTGATGTTTCCATGTACCCGAAAGGGAGACTTCCCCAGTCAATGTCTTTCTTTGCCATTTTATTTTTTCTCCTAAGCAGATATTAAAATGTTCATTATTATTTAATAATTTTAATCCTATTAAAGAATAATTACAAGCCCGTTGTATTGAAACAGTAACTTTAATTGTTACCAGGCTTGTCCACAGTTTTGCTGGGCAAAACTGTGCATGGGTGTAGAGATTTACAAGCCCGTTGTATTGAAACAGTAACTTTAATTGTTACCAGGCTTGTCCACAGTTTTGCAGGGCAAAACTGTGCATGGGTGTAGAGATTTACAAGCCCGTTGCATTGGAACATTAATTTTAATTGCTACCAGGCTTGTCTACAGTTTTGCTGGGCAAAACTGTGCATGGGAATATAAATTACAAGCCCGTCATAATTGATGTAATTTCAACATTATAGGCGCTTTTTGCTCCGGGTGGTATAAAATCTATTTGTTTAAACGTAAAGGAATAATTTTTAATTCCATTTATATTTGGATCTGAAAGGCAAGCTTTATTTTCTAAAATCTTTTCAACTTCATTTTTTACATTTTCGGTAACCAGAATTTCCCAGGCCTTTGCCGTGTCTTCTCCCAGTTTGCTTGCCGCATTTACTTCGGCTCCAAAAACATCCGCATAGCCGATATTTAAAATATCACCATAGCCTAATCCTACACAAAATAAGATTGCTTCTTCTTCACTCTTAGTTTTATTGTATTCGTGTAAAACTTCATGGATTTTTTTGCAACATAAAAGTGCTTTTTCAGGACGTTTGAACAAGACCAGTAGACTGTCGCCTTCGCTTTTAATTAAAAAGCCGTCAAAATCTTCAATAATTGGAAGAATAAGACGTTCGGATTCAAAAATAATTTGCATGAAGTGAATGATTCCAAATTTTTCTGTACTTCTGGAAAATCCGCTGAGATCAGTAAACATAACGCACCATTTTTCGCCAAAAGAATCCCAAATTCGTTTATCAACTTTTTCTTTATCTGAATCTGGTGCCAGTCTGGCTGCCATAAGATTTGCAAGTCGCTTTTGTGGGTTAGAAGTCTGCTGATTGATAGGCATTATTATGAATCTCCTTTTAATTAAGGATACCTTTACTTATTTTTACAGTCAACACTTTTGTAAGAAAAACTATGAAAGGGAAGAATGGACAAATTTGAATTTCTAATTATAATTAAAGTTATGAAAGTTTTTGAATGGGAAAAAATAACTGCGGCTTCTGAAGGGATTTTACTTGATTTTGAGCAGGGAAGCGGAATTTCTGTCGGAAGTTTTGACGGAATCCATCTTGGTCACAGAACTCTGCTGAATACTCTTATTTCTGCCTGTAAGGAAAAAAAATTAAAATCAGGCATTATCACTTTTTCCCGACCACTTCCAAGCATAAAACATTCCCAAGATTATGACGGCGATTTGTCTACGCTGAATCAAAGGCTTTCAATTTTTGAATCGCTGGGAATTGATTTTGTTGTTGTCGTTGATTTTAATGATGCCTTTGCCCGGACTTCTGGCAGTGATTTTCTCTTGTGCTTAAAAAAGACTTTTAATATGAAGTTTCTTGCAGAAGGAATTGATTTCAGGTGCGGATATAAAGGTGCGACTGATTCTCAGGCAATAAAATATTTCTGTCAAAGCAATAGTGTAGAATACAATTTTGTTGAGCCGGTTTATTTTGAAAATGGGGCAGAAGAAGAAAGGGTAAGTTCGTCTTTTATAAGAAAAATGATTATCAAGGGATATTTTTCTACGGTGCAGACTCTGCTTGAAAGACCTTATCAGCTGGATTTTTCGGACATTGCTGCAGACGCCTTTTCTGTTCAGAATAAAAAAATGGTTTTGAATAAAAAATGCCTGCTTCAGGTTCTTCCAAAGTCTGGTGTTTATCATTTAAAAGACGCTCAGAAAGAGGATGTACGCATGGAAATCACAGAAAATGAAGTGATTTTTGATACTACGCAGAGTTTCCATAAGCTTGATTTTTAATTCAGAAATGTATACAAATGCACAGTTTTGCACATCAAAACTGTGAACGAACCTGGTATCAGTTGAAGTAAAGAAAAAGATGCGTCGGGTTCGTGGACTTGTTTTTTTTTCTCTTATAATATATTATTCTATCATCTGTTTACGAATTATTTTGCGATTACTTCCCAGAAACCCGGGATTTGACCAACAAAATTATTCGCCTATGCGGATTTTTCCATCTGGAAAATATTTTATTTATTAAGGGGTTCCATTATGGCACTTACAAAAGAAACAACTTCTTCAACAATCAAGAAGTATGGTGCTTCTGAAAAAGACACTGGTAGTGTAAAAGTTCAGATTGCATTACTTACACAGCGTGTTCAGCAGTTGACTGACCATGTAAAAACATTTCCTAAGGATGCTTGCGCAAAACGTTCTCTTCTTAAAGTAGTAGGACAGCGCCGCAAGATGCTTAAATATTTTGAACGCACAGACCTTGAAGGATACCGCGCATTCATTAAGGAACTTGGACTTCGTAAGTAGTTCGTGCCTTTGGTGGTTGATTTATCAATACCACCAGGAAAAATCCCGCTTTTGGTGAGTTATATGTTACCATAGCGGGATTTTTTGTTTTTAAAGTGTATAACTGTGTGTTATAATTTATTTACATGCTGATTTTTATGTTTATGCGAGGTTATTTATGAAGAAAATATGTTTACTGACCGCTTTATTGTCAATGGCCCTTATTTCATGTTCAAAAAATATTTCAAAGAATGTCAAAGCTTCACCAGAAGTTGCTTTTTTTACCGAGAGTAAAGACAGCGGGGTAAAAATGAATTCAAAAATGGCAGTTAATTCCTTTGCTGCCGATGGTGTATACTCAGACGCTGCTTATGAAGAAGCTGTTGAAATGGAAAGTCCTGCTTCTGCAAACGGAATGAATGAAAATGGTTCCAGCCAGATGGAACGCAAACTGATAAAGAATGGTTATATCCAGCTTGAAGTTTCATCTTTACAGGAGGCGGAATCTTCAATCAAAAACTGGTGTTCTTCTTTTGGCGGCTATATCGAATCAAACAATCAGAATGAACGAAATGGTTCTATGTCAGTGAGAATCCCAAGCAGCAATTTTGAAGCGGCCATGGATTCAGCTGGAAATCTTGGAAGTGTAAAATCAAAAAATGTGTCTTCACAGGATGTTTCAGAATCCTTTTATGATTTGCAAACCCGACTTGAAACAAAAAAAATCATGCGGGAAAGGCTACAAAAATATCTTGAATCGGCTAAGGATATTAAAGATATGCTGCAGATTGAAAAGGAACTTAATTCTGTTATTTCCGACATTGAATCGATGGAAGGCCGGATGAAGCGGCTTACCGGGCAGATTGATTATTCCCAGATTTATGTAAATTATGAACTTCCTTTCCGTTCTGATGAAAATCATGGTTTTGTAATGCCAGACTTTGGTGATGGTTTCCGCAGATTTGTATCTACTGTACTTGACTTCTTCATCGGATTTTTCAAGATAATCTGCTACATCGTAATTTTTGGTATTCCTTTGATTGCTGCACTGGGATTTTTCTACTGGCTGCTTTTCGGTAAGTTGGGCTTACTTAAACGCCTTTTCAAACGCCTGAGAGGAAAATAATTCTTAAAAAACTCCTTATCAAAAATTTAGGCTTTACTATTTTTTCTATACAGTGGAAATGTAAAGTGGTTATGTAAAGTGGTTATGTAGCCCTTAAATTTTGCAATTAGTGAGCAGGAATTGCTTATACCAGCAAGTGAAGCTATTTTTCATAAAACTTGTTATAAGCTGCTTTTTAGATAGGCTTTTATAATTTGTTCGATGGTTTGACTTGAAAGTGGTTCTTCCTGGCTTTCCATTGTTATGATTAGGTTTTTACCTGGAAAGATACCGTTTTCTGCATAAAGGCGGAGTTTGCCGGCTGTATTTGTCGCTAATATTTTGATTTTGCCCGGTATAATTGTGATTGCGGGCGTCAAATCTCTTTTTGTGAACTTGAAGTGGATATTCGTAGCGGTAGGGAATGTTGTGGCGGGACAGAGCATCTGCAATTAGCACTTCTGATTTTGAACGGACTCTTTCTCCGCGGGCTGTAGTGTAAACCGGTGTTTCTTCTGAGAAGGGGTGTCCGGTCCAAGTTACGCTCTGCCACTGTTCTGCATACTGAGCATCCGTTAGTGTGAATGGAGTAATTAGTGTTTGTCTTGCAGGATTCATTTTTGTATAAAGCTCGGCCAGTTTTGAGAGACTTGTGTGATTTGAGCTTGTGACTGTGCTTTTTCTGTTGTCATTTTTATTTTGACCAACTAACTTGAGATAACGTTGAATTGCCTTGATTTCTTCTTCTATTAGCTTGAGGGCTTTTTTTTCATAATCCTTTTGTGCCAGCTGACGAGCAAGGTTTTCTTGATTTAGAGGAATATATTTCCCGAGAGGTTCTTCTGAGCTTGTGATGTGGTAATATTCTATGCTGTTTCCTTTTTGAGAAATCCGAAGATGTCCTTGCGGTCTTGTTTTTACAGATCTTTTTGCTTTTTCCAAAAGCATCATCAATTCTAAAAGTCTTTTCTCCAGCATTTCAAGAGTAAGATTTGGTGAAAGTTTTTCATAATTCATAAAATGCTCCTGTTTTGGACATTGATAGCCCGTGTTTATAGAAAGTTTTAGTGTATTCACTGTTTTTCTCAATTATTTCCGACTAAAACTTTGTTTTTACTGTTTTTTGTCGGGACAGGAAAAAACTTGCATATAAAGAGTCCCGACTAAACTGCTGGAAATTGTATTTTAGTCGGAAGCCTTCTCAAGATTTTCAGGCTCTCTTATGCAAAAGTCCCGACAAAATAAATAGAATCACCTGTTTAGTCGGAGTTTATTTGTGTCGACGGCTTCTGTTGTAAATCAGAACACACACAAAATGCTTTTTTACTCCCGACAAGATTAACAAAATCTGCCGTTTAGTCGGAGTTTATTCGTGTGAACAGTATCTTTTGTAACTCTAAACACACAAAAAATTGCCTTTTCTTCCGACAAAATTAACCTTTTACCTGATTTAGTCGGGAGTGTGACTTTATAAGTGCTTTTATACAGATTTATTCTCCGACAATATCAAGTTTTCCTTCATTTTTATCGGGACTTTTGCCTTGTAAGTGTTTTTCCAGAAGGTATTTTTAACCCAGTAAAAAACTCTCTATATATAATATTGCTTTAATATGAAAAAACAGGAAGTTTTTTTTAAAACTTTTTGAAAAAAATTCAAAAAAGTTCAAAAAAAGTTTCAAAAATGTTTAAAAACAATGTACTTATACAATTTTCAGCAGATGTAAGCGCTAGAAACTTATGAGCAGATTTTTTTTAATTAATCTCTTCCATTGATTAAACTTCTCTAATAGACTAAAATAAATAAACCTTTTATATACTTGTAACAGATTTTGTTTAACAGGGGTTTTAGGGGATGTGCCCCTAGGAGAAAGGGTAGGGCGCAACGTAGTGCGACCGTAGGGGAAGGCTTTCCCCTCCTTGATTATGTATATTAGTTCAACTAATAAATAAATAAAACATACGTCGGATGTAGTGACGTGTGTAGGAGTTTAATTTATGTCTGTAGAAAGAGTAACCTACAAACTTGGAGATGCCGATC
>JAILQA010000060.1 GCA_024699205.1 Treponema sp.
ATTATTTGTTTCTATATTTTTATTTTCTCAAGAACCAGCAAAAAAAACACTCACAGTAAAGATTGATCAGATTTGTTCTGAAAAATATCCGAATATGACGGCTTATGTGTCGGTTCGAGGAAATAAGGGTGATATAGTAACAGGTCTTGCTCCAGGACTATTTATGACTAGAGTAGATAGCGAAGAGCTGAATGGAAAACAAAATGTTTATCCATTTTCAATGAAGACAGAACCGATTGACTATACTATCCTTATATCAAATAACGGCATTATGGAAGGTGAACCTTTGGATTTTCAAAAAACAGCCGTTATACAGTTTGTTGACTATATGCAGAAAGGCGAGACATTGTCTCTGTATACAATTGGTGATGATGCCGTTCCTGTATTTGAGAATCTTCAGAAAGAGGAAATAGATACTGCGGTCATAAACTCTATAGGAATATCTGAGGTTCAGCCTAGAATTTATGACTCACTGTTAAATGTTTTAAGGAAACTGGATACAAAAACTACCAGAAGAAAGGTTGTTATAATTATATCTGACGGACGAGATCAAGACAGCCGTTTTTCTAAGGACCAGCTTGATGCTGTATTAAATGAAAAATCTATTCCTATTTATTCAATTGGAATAAAAATAATCAGTTCTGCTGGATTAAGTGCGCTTAATCAGATTTCCGAACTTACATCAGGTACCTATATTTACAGTCAAAACCTAAAAAATATCCCTGATAATGTAAAGACAGTCAGGGATATTATAAATAAGTGTTATGTAATCAACTATAAAGTAAAAAATGTAAAGCCGGATAACAACTTTCATTTACTTGAAGTAACGGTTGCAGAACGTGATGCAGAAGGTCGTGGTCAGAGAACTTTTCTTGCCGTTAAACTTCCGGTTCCCCGATGGTTACAGATTACAATTTTTGTACTCATCGTCCTGTTTATTATTTTCATAATTGTATTCCTAATTATCATAAAAATAAAAAAGCGTCGCGCAATGGGAATAACAAAAAGGAAATGTCCTGTTTGTGGCAATAGAATGAAAGATTCTTGGGATTACTGTCCTTTCTGCAGATATTTACCGGATGTAAAGAAGAAAAAGCGTAAGTCTAAGAAAGGTGAAGAAGTGTAAAAATGACGAAACTGACTGTGCCAGGAGTATATGTTTCAGAACAGAAATATGTGCTCAATCCATTACAAATAGATACTCGATGCCTTTGTGCCTTTGCAGGAATATCTGAAAGGGGACCTGTGGGACAGCCGTTATTAATAACAAGTTTTGATGAGTATCTTAAAACATTTGGTGGATTTGAAACAGAAGGTGTTTTGCCTTTATCAATTTATACATTCTTTAAATGTGGCGGAAAGGAGTGTGTGGTTACACGTATTGCACACAAAGAATCTTGTCATGAAGCGGAACTTGAGCTTGAATGTCAGAAGGGTAGTGTAAAATTAAAGGCTGTAACTCCGGGAACATGGGGCAATTATATCTGTGTAAAACTTTGGCATGAGTATGAGAAGCTGCAATCAAAGGTTGTAAATATTGGGACGGATTATGATTATGTAGAACTTGATTATGTTGATTGTATTTCAGAGGGAGATGTTATTGATTTTAACTTATTGAATGGAAAAACAGTCTGCAGGCAGATATCAAAAATTGAGAATCATAAAATATATTTCACATATCCTTTACGGGCATTGAAGAAACTCATTGAAAAGAAAGATGAAATACTTCTTCGAAAAGTATTTTTTTCAACAATAGTTTCCAATAAGGATAAAAAAAATGAGACATTTCTTCATCTTTCAATGAATGAAAAGAGTGAAAGATATTTCGAAACATATATCAACAGCCGTTCACGAACTTTCAGAATCAGCAGGAATGATTCTGAAGGAATTATAAAGCCTGTTTATTCTAAATATGCTAAAGATGGCAATGATGGTGTTGCTGACCTGAATGCCGGAGATTTCATTGGATATTATAAAGGTATAAATGATTATTCCGGTATTGGAACCTTTGAAAGCCGGGATGATATTTCTTTGATATCTGTTCCAGATTTAGGCTGGCTTCTTTCGCAGCCAGGAAAAACATCTGAGGAAAAGATAAAGCTATATGAAGCTGTTCAAAAAGCCATGATTATACAGGCTGAACGCTTCTCAAATCGCTTTGCAATCCTTGATATGCCTGACACATTTAATATTACCGAGAGTATGGAATACGCGGCAAGGATGCAGTCTAATTGTGCGGCAATATATTATCCATATTTAAATATTTTAGATCCTTTAGACCCATTAGGATATAAGACTTTGAGGATGCCTCCGTCTGGTGCTGTTTGTGGATGTGTCGTAATGACGGATAGTGAAAAAGGAGTTTTTTGTGCACCTGCAAATTGCATTATTCAGGGAGCTGTGGGGCTTTCTAAAAGGATAACGCAGAATGAACTTGCGGTTTTATATGAAAAAAATATTAATGTCCTTAAGTATTTCCCGGGTTCCGGTGTAAAAATATGGGGAGCGAAGACCCTTTCTACGGAATATGATTGGCGTTATATAAATGTCAGAAGAACTTTCTCAAAAATTAGTGCTGCGATAAGGCAGGGGACACAGTGGGCAGTATTTGAGGTAAATGACAAAAATCTTCGGAAACGTCTTGTCCGGCAAGTTTCCGGTTTCCTGCTTGACTTGTGGATGAAGGGGTATCTGGCAGGAAGTACGGCGGAACAGGGGTTTTATGTTCGCTGCGATGAAGAATTAAATCCAATTGAAAATATAGATAATGGAATATTAACTTTCGAGGTTGGTGTTGCAATTGTTAAGCCTGCTGAATTCTTTCAGGTGACGATTACGGCCGAAAAAGATGGGGCCAGTGTCTATATTCAAGAGGATTAGAAGGAGGAAGATAAATGAGTGATGACGGAAAGATATCTGCATACTTATTCACGGTTGAAATTGATGGTATAGAGACAGCGCGATTTCAAAAGTGCGAAGGGCTGGAAGCAGAGACTTATGTATACGAAATAGAAGAAGGTGGCTTGAATACGAGCACTCATAAATTCTACGGACGTACGCGCTATCCAAATTTGATTCTCGAAAAAGGCATAACAGATAATGAAGCTCTGTTCAACTGGTACAAAGAAACCGTACTTGAAGATAAAAAAATCGAACGAAAAAATGGTTCGATTATTCTGAAAGATACAGAAAACAATGAACTAAAGCGCTGGAATTTTTTTAGAGCATTCCCTTGCCGGTGGATTGGTCCGAGGTTGGAGACAAACCTAGGCAGTGAATTTGCTGTAGAAAGAATTGAAATAACACATGAAGGCCTGACAGTTGATGGCAACTGAAAATAAAAGGAGTCAGATATGGCATTAGAAAAAGCTGTTATTACAAATGTTGATACGAATGAAGAAATCGAAGTTCTCTTTAATCCTAAAGAATATGTGATTGAAAAAAAGACTCCATGGTCTGAAATAAATGTATTTGGAATGGATTCGCCGCCGGTACAATTCACTATGGGAGAACGAAAAAGACTTTCCATGGAACTTTTCTTCGATACATCTGAAGAAAAGACCGATGTCCGTGACTACACGACAAAAATAGAGACTCTAATGCTTGTAAATGCACAAGAGCACAGACCTCCTATCTTACGTTTTAGCTGGGGAAGCCTGAGTTTTGATTGTGTGTTGGAAGATTTAGTTCAGCGTTTCACACTTTTTGCAAATGACGGCACTCCGCTTAGGGCAATTTGTAAGGTTGTATTTAAGGAATATGCGACAGCTGCAACACAGCTTTCAAATACACGGCGAGAATCTGCAGACCATACAAAACGCATGGCTTTAAGAGAAGGGGAAACGTTATCATCAATAGCTGCAAGGGAGTATAACGACTGTTCAAAATGGCGGGCAATAGCTGATGCAAATAATATTGATGACCCGGAAAATATTGCTGCCGGTACATTGGTAGAACTTCCACCTTTGTACTGATAGAAATAGTTCAGATTGCAAAAGATCCAGGAGGAGAAAATGGCAGATGAAAATAAAACATTAACACCAGTTTGGATTGTATATGTTGATGGGAAACGACTTGATACCAAACATGAGGGTGCTCTAAAAAAGATTGTTGTAAATGACAGGCTAAATGGAGTAGGAACTTTCTCTCTTCTGTTTGATGTTTCTGCAGAAAAATTGCTCGAGCTTGGAACTTTTGCACTGGAAAGTCAGATTTCAATTCATCTAGGTTATAAAGATGATGTGGAGGAAGTATTTGACGGTGAAATAACCGCATTTGCAGGTTTATTTGAGGAATTTGGTCATGAAATGGTAGAAGTTCGTGGCTGTAATGCCCTGTATAAATTTAAGCACGGAAATCATCATGTTTCTTTCGAAAACAAAACCTGTAGTGATGCAATAAAGAATATCATAGAAAATTATTCCCTAACAGCTGAAGTCGATTCTTTTGGTGCAAGCCGTTTATTTCAAAGTGTTACGGGTAAAACCGATTATGATTTTATTTTGTCGGCGGCAAAGCGTTATGGTAAGGATGTATATGCTTACGGGAATAAAGTATTTGTAAAAGATTCAATAGAGTTGAGAACGGATGAAGTTATTTTTGAATGGGGAAAGAGCCTGATTTCATTTTATCCTGTTAAAGATATTTCGGAATTATATTCAAGTTGTAATAGTGTGGGCTGGGATTCTTTAAAATGTGAGGGCTTTTCAGGAACTGCAAAACTTGGTGATATTCACAAAAAAGTCGGAGGTTCAAACGACTGGACTTCCTGTTCCAAAGGTGGAAATGGGATGTGGATTAATAACATTATAGATGAATCTATATTGGATGAAGATGATGCCAAAAATATTGCAATCGGAAGCCTGCAGGATAATTCATATAAATTTATTACAGCGAGCGGGAAAGCAGAAGGTACATATAAATTACTTCCTGGTATGACTGTGAGTATTAAATATGTGGGGCAAGAATTCAGTGGGGAATATATAACAACATCTGTTACACATGAATTTAGTAATATAAACGGTTATACAACAAGTTTTACTCTTAAAAGGAATATGTGCTGATGCGTATTAATACGATTTTGAAAGAGTCCATATCCAATGGTCCTGGAAAAAGAGGTGTTGTATGGGTTCAGGGCTGCGACAAAGCCTGTAAGGGATGTTTTAATCAAGAAGCTCAGTCTTATTGCGGGGGATATGAAATGTCTCCGGAAGAGATACTTAAAGAGTTTGACCTGAATAAAATTGACGGTCTGACTGTCAGCGGAGGAGAACCGTTTGATCAGGGGGAAGAGTTAAAAAAACTGCTTACCCTTGCAGAAGAAAAACATCTTAATACTTTGGTTTATTCAGGCTATGTCTATGAGCAGCTGGTTTCGAATAATTTTGAAGTTCTGAGACTTTGCAATTATATAATTGACGGTCCTTATATGAAAGATAGTCCTTCAAAATGTAGATGGGCTGGTTCCGGAAATCAGCGTTTCTTACAGTTAAAGGATGGATATATAGAAAAAAATCTGACGGAAAGTGAAGACTATTCACAGACTGCAGAAATCTTTATAGAAGAAACTGGAAACATAACGATAACAGGATTTATAGAGGCATAAAATGAAGAATAATTCAGGAATTACAATTGAAACTTTAATTAGGGCAAGATATCCGCTTATATATGTAGTATCATTTGAAGAGGGAAGGGTCGATGAAGAATTAAAAAGAATTACTACAAACAGGAAAAAGCAACTTTTTAAATGGAGTATTACAAATGGTCTTGAGACTCCGGACGGTTCTTTTCTTTCCGATTTTAAGGACCCTATAAAGGTTCTCGAATACATTTTACAGGCAGATGTAAATGGTATTTTTGTTATGAAAGATTACCATCCATATCTGAATGAACCAGTGGTTGTCCGAAAGCTCCGCGATGTAGCGCATTCCTTAAAAACATCTATGAAGAATGTAATTTTTGTTTCTCCGGTTCTAAAGGTGCCTGTAGAACTTGAAAAAGAGTTTTCAGTTATAGATTATAATCTTCCGGGAAAAGAAGAAATTGCTGAAATTGTAAAAAATATTTCTGAAAATATTGGTGATGTCAGCAAACTGGAAATTTCTAAAAATCCGACCCTATTCCAGAAAGTTACTGAAGCAGCTCTTGGACTTACGGCAGAAGAAGCTGAAAACGTATTTGCAAAGTCTCTTGTTCAGACGGGTGATTTTGATTTGAAAATCATACTTTCAGAAAAAGAGCAGATAATTAGGAAATCCGGGGTACTTGAATATTGCCATGTAAACGAAAATATGAAGGGTGTCGGCGGTCTTGATGAACTTAAAAAGTGGCTTAACAAACGCGGCAAGGCATTTACTCCGGAAGCACGTGATTTTGGTTTGCCGGAGCCGCGCGGAATCCTTTTGCTTGGTATTCCTGGTTGTGGTAAATCGCTTACTGCAAAAGCCATCAGCAGCATGTGGCAGCTTCCGCTTCTTAAGCTTGACGTAGGTAAAGTTTTCTCAAGCCTTGTAGGTAGTTCAGAAGAAAATGTTCGCCGGGCAATTCAGACTGCAGAAAGCATAGCGCCTTCAATTCTCTGGCTGGACGAAATGGAAAAAGGCTTCAGCGGTCTTGGTTCTAGCGGTCAGACAGACGGCGGTACTACAGCTCGTGTGTTTGGAACCTTCCTTACCTGGTTACAGGAAAAAAAGACTCCTGTTTTTGTAGTTGCAACCTGTAACAATGTAAGCCAGCTTCCGCCAGAACTCTTGCGTAAAGGTCGATTTGATGAGATTTTCTTTGTAGACCTTCCTTCTAGAGAAGAGCGAAAGGAAATATTTAAGATTCATCTGGAAAAACGTCACAGGAAAACAGAAGACTTTGATTTGGAAAAGTTATCTGATGCTGCCATTGGGTTCAGCGGTTCAGAAATTGAAGAAATCATCGTAAGTGCTTTGTATGATGCTTTTGATAATAACGAAGATATTAATCAGACATACATAGAAAACACGATTAATTCCATGATTCCTCTTTCACAGACAATGGAAGAGCAGATTAAGGGTACAAGGGAATGGGCAAAAATCAGAGCCAAAAAAGCCAGCAGCATAGAATGGGAAACAGAAAGTGCTGCCGTGCGAAAACTTGAAATGTAAAAATATGAAGTTAATTGGAGGTCTTTTTATGAAAAAGTTATCTATTATAATGTCAATATTTTTGATGATTTTTCTGAGTTCTTGTGATATGAACATAACCGAAATTGAACGACAGCATAATCTTGAATATATTACAGTTGATACTTCTGATAATGTAAAACTTACATATTTAATTGGAGAAAACCTTAAAACCACAGGTATAAAAGTCATCGGACATTACAGTGATGAAACTGAACAAGAAGAAGATATTCGGTTGGTTACATTTTCAGAATTGGATAATACCAAACCTTCAGATAGTTTTCCTATTACAGTAAATTATGAAGGGAAAGAAGCTTCTTATAATGTAGTTATATTGGAAGCTCAGGTTGAATCAATCTCACTCCAGCTTCCACAAAAACTTTTTTATCAAAAGAACGAACAACTGGATACAACAGGGCTTATTGTATATGGAAATTATACAAACGGAGAAACTTTAACACTTGAAGAAAGCCAGTATGTGGTCGATTCAGTTGATTTAAGTGAATATGGTCCTCACTGGGTTTATGTCCGTCTGACTTCGGATTTACATATCTGTGAAGCGTATAAAATTGAGGTTCAAGATTATTCAATTACATCTATAGAAGTTACGACACCCCCAACAAGATTGATTTATATGGTTGGCGAAGAACTTGATTTAACCGGTATGATTGTAATTGCTGAAACTGATAAAGGAGTAAAATCGACTCTAAATGAAGGACAATATACATTTTCACCAGCTAGTATCAAAAATCTGGAAGCCGCAGACGAAATAAAAATAACGATAAGCGTAAATGAAGCAAAAGACGATTTCAGTATAAAAATTGTTCCAGGTTATGTTATTGGTGCTGTTGTTACAAAACAGAAAACAAAAGAACAAATACAGGATTCAGATATAATTTATTGTGAAGGGGAATGCTTTAAACTTGAAGAGTATGATTTTTATGAGCTGTTAAGCAATGAAACATTGGGAAATCCAATTGAATACAGTAATTTACAATGCGATATTAATAATAAAACCTTTGATAAAAATGGAATTCATACTGTTAAAATTAAATATAATTTTGAAGATGTAGCAACCAGAGAACAAAAAGAATATATAATAGAAATGAAAGTATGTGTTGTCGATTCAAAACTTGAAAAAATAACAGCAAAATGGAATGACAATGGCGGTTATCCATTAGGACTCCTGCCAGATAATTCAAATCCTGAAAAATACGGAAAATGGATAATAACTGGTCACTTAAAAAATGGTACCGATGTTGAAATTACACCAAATTCTTGTACGTATGATTTTTCACAAGGATTGCCTGAGGTAGAAAAAGATAAGGAAAACATTATAAATAATAATGGAGCTTATTTTGATGTAGAGGTAAAATATAAAGACATACGACTTGACGAAGTATTTAAATCGACATGTAAAGTAAAAGTTATTCCTCCTGTTCTTACGAAAATAGAAATTAAGAATTATCCTACAAAATTAGAATATTGTGTACTAGATCCTGTTAATTTAGATGGACTAAGCGTGACGGGATGGTATTCGGATGACACTAAAGAAGAACAGAAAAATACTTCTTATGATCCTCTCGTTATAGGAAAAAATGGAACTCAAAAAATAACGGTTTATTTCCCAAATGGACTTTTTATTGATATTCCAATTAAAGTTGTAAACGACGAGATTGCGGGTATTTCTCTAACAAATAAAACAAAAGAGGTGAATGTCGTATTTCGAAAAGATAAAACTTATGGCGAAAAGGTATTTTATGATAATTTTGATGTCTGGCCTCTTTATAATTCCTCTAATAGTGTTCGAACTGTTGAACGAATAGAAAATTATGTTGCTTTTTCGATAGATTTTAAAAATAACCGAGTT
>JAILQA010000108.1 GCA_024699205.1 Treponema sp.
GATAAACTATAATTATCTATTAAATTTTAGAAACATATACAGTTTGTATGTGAATACTTAAAAGGAAAATTAAATGTTAGATAAAGTTTTAACCTTCTTTTTTGGCTCTCAGAATGAAAGAGATTTAAAAGCCATACAACCAATACTGGCAGCAGTAAATGCTAAAGAGGAATGGGCACAGTCCTTAAAGCCAGAAGAATTCCCAGAACAGACAAAACGATTTAAAGAGGAACTTGCAAACGGAAAAACTCTTGATGATATACTTCCAGAAGCTTTTGCTTTAGTTCGTGAAGCAGCAAAACGTGTCCGCGGCGAAAGATATTTTGACGTTCAGATTCTTGGTGCTATTGTTTTACATACCGGTCGAATTACAGAAATGAAAACTGGTGAAGGTAAAACCCTTGTTGCCGTTGCTCCAGCTTATTTAAACAGTCTTACTGGTAAAGGCGTTCATGTTGTAACTGTAAACGATTATCTTGCAGAACGCGATGCAAATACAATGCGTCCAGTTTATTCATACCTTGGTCAGACAGTTGGTGCAATTCTTTCTAATATGGATAACGATGCCCGTCGCGAAGCCTATAACTGCGATATCACTTATGGTACAAATAATGAATTTGGTTTTGATTATCTTCGCGATAACATGAAGATTGAACTTAAACAGAAAGTACAGCGCGGATTTAATTATTGTATTGTCGACGAAATTGACTCTATTTTGATTGATGAAGCAAGAACTCCACTTATTATTTCTGGTGCCGGCGAAGATGATACCTACAAATATCACGAAGTTGATAAATACGTTGGCGAGCTTACCGAAGTTCCAAAGGATCCAAAAACAGGTGAATATCCAGACGAAACCTTTATGACTCCGGAAGAACGTGCAGCAATTCCGGGTGACTACACTGTTGATGAAAAATCTAAACATGTATCCTTCACCGATAAAGGTATGAGCCACATCAACGAGATTCTCCACAAGCACAATCTTATCCGTGGTGAGCTTGAAGACGAAGAAAACTTTGAATACACCCACTATTTTACCCAGGCCTTAAAAGCACATCTTCTTTTTAAGATTGATGTTGATTACCTTGTAAAAGACGGACAGGTTCAGATTATTGATGAATTCACTGGTCGTGTTCTTGAAGGCCGACGTTATTCAGATGGATTACATCAGGCTATCGAAGCAAAAGAGCATATTCGAATTGCCCAGAGAAACAGAACAATGGCTACAATCACCTTCCAGAATTACTTCCGTATGTACAACAAGCTTTCTGGTATGACTGGTACAGCCGCAACTGAAGCAGTTGAATTTAACAAAATCTATAAACTTGATGTAGTTTCAATTCCGACAAATCTTCCTATTGCCCGTAAAGATGAAAACGACGAAGTTTATCTTAATGAAGCAGACAAATGGGAAGCAATTGCAAAAGAAATTAAAGAAGCTCACGATAAAGGCCAGCCGGTTCTTGTTGGTACAGTTTCTGTAGATAAATCAGAAAGACTTTCTGCCCTTCTTACTAAAAAAGGAATCAGACATGAAGTTTTGAATGCTAAAAACCACGCACGCGAAGCCTTGATTATTGCCGAAGCTGGTGCAAAAGGCGCCGTTACAATTGCAACAAACATGGCCGGTCGTGGTACCGATATTAAATTGGGCGGAAGTCCTGAGTTTAGGGCAAGAAAACGTGCCGGAACAAATGCAACCGAAGAACAATACAAGGCAGCCCTTGAGATTGAAAAAGAAAACTGGAAAAAGGATTACGAAGAAGTTCGTGCAGCAGGTGGTTTGTATGTAATTGGTACAGAACGCCATGAATCACGCCGTATTGATAACCAGTTGCGAGGTCGTTCTGGTCGACAGGGAGACCCTGGACGTTCTAAGTTCTACATCTCTATGGATGATGATTTGATGCGTCTTTTCGGTGGCGAACGAATGAAGGTTATGATGACCAGAATCGGTATGCAGCCGGGAGAACCGATTGATCACCCATGGCTTAACAAGGGAATTAAAAAGGCCCAGGAAAAAGTAGAAGACCGCAACTTTGAAATCCGTAAACATTTGCTTGATTATGATGATGTATTGAATGAACAGCGTGGAATTATCTACAGTCAGAGAGATGAAATCCTTGCTGATGAAAATCTTTCTACCCGCGTTATGAACAATGCAAAAGATCTTCTCGATGATATTTTCTATGAATACAACTACAACACAAAACATAACAAAAAAGATAATTCAGCCCTGCAGGAATTGAATGAAAAAATCAGAACAACCTTTGGTTTACAGTTACCTGTAGAAAGACTTAGCCAGGAAGCAGTTGAAGCAGAACTCCAGAATGATATTACAGAAAAAGAAGCTCTTGCTGGAAAAGAAAACTTCAATATGTTTATCCGCTATCAGTATGTTCAAATTATTGATAAAAAATGGCTGGACCAGCTTGAAACCCTCGAAGGTTTGCGTGAAGCAGTAAGTCTTCGTTCTTACGGTTCTAAGAATCCATTAACAGAATATAAGATTGACGGTTTTAATATTTTTGACAAGATGATGGCAGAAATTAAAAATACCGTTTTGACCCGTGTATTTAAGGCAAGAATCCAGCTTTCTCCAGAAGCAGCAGAAAGACGAAGACAAATGCTTGAAGCTCAGAGTAAACAGATGAACGCACAGCATTCAGATTCACAGGCTTTTGGAGCTTCTGCCAGCAATGTTGACAATGTAACTGCAAGAAATGCTTCTACTACCTTCAGCGGAGACCAGGCAAGAAGACAGGCAGCTTCGGGCGCAATGCAGACAAGAACACAAAGTGCAAATGCTACTGTAAGACGCACAATGCCAAAGGTTGGACGAAATGATCCATGTCCATGTGGCAGTGGTAAAAAATACAAACAGTGCTGCGGACGGTAGCGAATGCTACTTTTTTTTGATTAGTTTATACATAAAAAAATATATATTAAAAAAAAGGCTGAACATTTGAAAAAAAACTTCAATGTCCAGTCTTTTTTTTCATTTATCAGTTTTTATTGAATCTTCATAGGGCGGTCAATTGGCCAGAAGCGGAACATAGTTTTACCGATAATAAGCTTTTTGTTTATGTATTTCGGGTCCATCAACGACAAATATTCTACAGAATAAGAATCATAGCTTGAAAGAACCGCGTTTGAATAATCATTTGCATGACGCAAATCAAGAGAATTAAAACGGTTATCTCCCATCATAAAA
>JAILQA010000109.1 GCA_024699205.1 Treponema sp.
CAAAGCTTCATTTTCCCTTTCCTTATTCATAAAAAACTCCTTATTCGTGTTATCGTCAATATTATTACCAACAGTCTTATCTATACTTAATACTATAAGGGCAAAACTTAAAAATTAACAGTTTTTATTGATTTATATCTGATTTTGATTTGTATTTTCTATTACTTGAAGATAGTCTATTTAAACTATATAATTTTTCTTAACATAATTTAAAATTTTGTCATTCAATACTTGGGAGTTACTTACTATGAAATTTACAGAAAATGATACCGTTCCAAAAATGATTAAAAAGTCTTCTGAAACTTATGGGGACATTGTTGCTCAATACAAGAGACAAAAAAATGGTGAATTTGAACCAGTTACATACAGAGAGATGTATCAGCTTGGACTTGATTTTGGTGCTGCACTTTTACAATTAGGAATCCAGCGTGGAGATTTGATTGGTCTTATCTCAGATAACCGCGCAGAATGGTTCCAGGCTGATTTAGGAATTATGGGAATTGGTGCCATAGATGTTCCACGTGGTTGCGATGCAACTCTCCTTGATTTGGAAAAGATTCTTTCTACAACTGAAGCCAAAACTGTAATTGCAGAAAACAATTCTCAGGTAAACAAAATTGCTTCCTTAAAAGATAAAATCCCAAGCATTGAAAGAATTATCTGTTTTGAACCTGCTGACACAATCAAAAGTGATGTTTTAGAGCTCGTTGAAAAAAACAACATCAAATTATATTTCTTTGATCAGCTTATAAAAGAAGGTCAGAAATGGAGAATCGAAAACAAAGATGTTGTTGAAGGTGAGTTTGCAAAAGGTACTATCGAAGATACCGCTACAATCATCTTTACTTCTGGAACTACCGGTACTCCAAAAGGTGTTATGCTCAGTCACAAAAACTTCCTCACCCAGCTTGATGAAATCGTTGAACGAATCTACCTTAATCCAGGTGACAGAGCATTAAATGTACTTCCTGTATGGCATGTTTTTGAACGTGAAGTTGAATACGTTATTATGATTCAGGGGGCTACAATCTGTTATTCTAAGCCTGTCGGTTCTATCCTTCTTGCAGACTTTAAAAAATTAAATCCACACGTTCTTCCTGCAGTTCCTCGTGTATTTGAAGCCGTTTATGATGGCGTTACAAAAAAAATGCGCAAGGCCGGTGGTTTTGTAAATAAGATTTTCAACTTCTTTGTTGGAGTTGCAGTTATTCACAAGAGAATGCAGCGAAAAATGTTTAAACAGAATGCCTGCTTCACAAGTTATTTTTCAGCACTTTGGATTATTCTTTTTAGTATTCCATGGCTGTTGATGTGGCCTCTTTATTGGCTTGGTGATTTACTTGTATTCCGCAAAATTAAAACTATGCTTGGAACTAATTTCCGTGCCGGTGTTGCTGGTGGCGGTGCATTCCCTCCAAAAATTGACGAGTTCTTCTGGGCTATCGGTGTAAATGTTGTAGAAGGCTATGGTCTTACCGAAACAGCTCCAATTGTTTCTGTTCGTCCTATCGCAGCTCCAATTTTCAGAACAATCGGTTCACCAATTCGCGGTGTTCAGGCAAGAATTGTAGACCCTCAGGATGGATTTGTTCTTCCTCGCGGAAAAGAAGGTGTTCTTCAGATTAAAGGCCCAACAGTAATGAAGGGATATTATAAAAATCCAGAAATGACAGCTAAAGTTATGACAGTTGATGGATGGCTTGATACTGGTGATCTTGCTATATTTACAATTCATAATGAACTTCAGATTAAAGGTCGTATTAAGGATACAATCGTTCTTCGTGGTGGTGAAAACCTTGAACCTCTCCCAATAGAAATGAAACTCGCTGAATCCCGCTTTATTAAAGCAGCTGTTGTTGTTGGTCAGGATAAACGCTATCTTGGTGCTTTAATTCTCGTAAGCCAGGATGAAATTATTTCTTATGCCGAAGAAAACGGTATTCAGTACGATACTTACAACAATCTTTTACATTCTGAAGTTATTCACAAATTATACGAAACCGAAATCAGCAATCTTGTAAACTCAAAGACGGGCTTTAAGATGTTTGAACGCATTAACAAGTTTGTTTTGATTACCAAAGATTTTGAAGTTGGCGTTGAACTTTCTGCAAAACAGGAAATCATGCGATTCCGAATCAACGACATCTACAAAAAAGAAATCGAAAGTATGTTTGTTGAGGAAGATTAGTAAGGCTGTATATGAACGTTCACATTTTGGAAATGCCACTAGATTTTGGTGCAAGCCGCCATGGTTCAGATATGGGCCCTTCTGCAATTCGGCTTGCTGGAATTAAAGAAAAGCTGGAATCACTTGGTCACAAAACCTTTGAGCATACAGACCTTTTCAAAGCAGCTTCCCAGGAATACGAGGAGCCAGGTAATCCTAAAGCAAAATATATAAAACCAATTGTTTCTGCATGTACAAGCCTTGCGCACGAAGTAGAAGCTATTACTGCGGCAGGTGATTTTCCACTTGTCCTTGGTGGAGACCATTCTATAGCCCTCGGTACCATAGCTGGTATTTCTGCTACTGTAAAAAAAAGAAATCAAAAACTTGGTGTACTTTACGTTGATGCACATGGAGATTTTAATACTCCAGAAACTACACCAAGCGGTAATATTCACGGTGAATGTCTTGCAGCTTCTGCTGGACTTGGCCTTCCAGAACTTACAAATCTTTATTTTGAAGGACAAAAGGTTGATCCAAAAAATATCTGTTTTGTTGGTTCGCGCGATTTAGACCCGGGTGAAAAACTGCTTATGAAACAGGCTGGTGTTACAGTTTTTACAATGAGTGATATTGATTGTTTTGGTCTTCCCGCTGTAATTCGACAGGTTCTTGCCTTCTTTAAAAAGCTTGATGTTATTCACGTAAGTTTTGATATGGATGTTCTTGATCCTATGTTTGCGCCTGGAACCGGTATTCCTCTTCCCGGTGGACTTACTAACAGAGAAGCCTTACTCATTATGGAAGAAATCGCTAAAACCGGTAAAGTTCGTTCAGCAGAGATAGTTGAAGTTAATCCAATCCTTGATGTTCGCAATCAAACTGCTATTCTGGCGGTAAGTCTTGCAGCAAGATTGCTTGGTGAAAAACTCTATTAATTCCAAAATTATAACATTTTTATTAAAGGAGATTGTTAAAAAATGTTTAGGAAAAAGACTAAGACACCAAAGAAAAAAGGTTGTTTACGAAGATTGCTTTCTTTTATCGGAGGAGTAATTGTTGTAGGAATCGTATTAATTTGGTTAATGGATGATGATGACACAGATTATATTTCCGATCAGGAAATTGCTGCTTCTCAAGACGATGATGTAGATGATTTTGATTTAATCGATTATCTGTTTGACTGGTATGGTTATATTCCTGACGATTATTATGATGAATATGATGATTACTATGATAATTACGACGATTATTATGACAGTTATTACGGTGATTATTATGACAGCAATAATGATTATTTTGACTGGGATAGTTACTATGACGACTATGGTTATGATGACTATTACGGCTATGAATATGGTTATGGTGATTATAATGGCTATGACGATTACGGATACGACGGTTACGATGATTATAATGACTACGATGACTATGATTCTTATGACGATTATTATGGCTATGGTGATTATGATGACTATTACAATGATAATCATTCTACCCAAACACCTTCAAAGCCAACAAATCCACAGCCACAGAAGCCTAAGACAGACCAGAATGAAAATAAAAGTCCAAAAGATCCAAATGATACACCAAAAATTAAACCAACTGAAACTCAGCCAAAAGAGAAGATTACTAAAGAAGAATATGAAAAAACTACTCAGGATAAGAGAAGTGGTTCAGAAAAACGCAACAAGTTCATTGCCTGTGCAGAATCTTACAAAGGCACACCTTATGTTTACGGTGGAACCAGCAGAAGCGGTATAGACTGTTCCGGTTTAATCTTTAATGCTGCAAAAGAAGCAGGACTTGGGACTCTACCACGTACTGCAAAAGCAATGTGTTCAATCGCTTCACGAATCAGTGACAGTCAGAGAGAACCTGGAGATTTAATTTTCTTCCAGGCAGACAACACAATTTCCCATGTTGCAATCTTTTTGGGAAACAATCAGATTCTCCATTCTGTAAGCGATGGTTCAAAAACAGGCGTAATTGTTTCAAAGCTTTCAGAAAAATACTGGAAAAATCACTATTATTCCAGCGGAAGAATTATTACTGACTAAAACTTATAGGATTATCTATGCTTTTTACAGAAACAAATAATTCTTTAGAACAAATGAAAATCATTTTGAATCTTATTAATCAAGTTCAGATTAAGAGCACTTGTACAAAGAAGGAAGAGGCTCAAGAAAAACTGGAAGCCTGGAAAAAAGATATCAAAAACGAAATGATTGAAATAAGAGAAAAAATAAAGGTTTACTGTAAGAGCATAGAAAAAACTACCGACACACGTCCAAATCCCGATAAAAGTATTTTTGCAGAAGCAGATTCTCAAAGAACAATTTTCCACAATGCTTTAATTACAGATTTAGATTTACTTGTCAGAGATATAAAGTTTAATTTTTCTTCAAACAATTTTACGCCTGTGATTAAAGCAAGAGGCTTAAATCCCGCTGCTTTTATGTCTTCTGATGAAATAGAAAAAATTAATTTTCCAAGCGAATCTTTATTTCTTCCTCAAGGCGTTTTTAATGGTGCACCTTTATTAAATGCCAAGATTCTAAAACTGCCGGAAAACCGTGTAAAAATTACAATTTGGGCAATGGCAGTTTATAACAGCCAAAAAGCTATTTATCAATAATTTCCGAAAGGGGCATAATCACCTCGTTAAAAACTGTTTGTGGATTAAGCTCAAGGCCATCAAGTTCAAAAGAAGCCTTTATTTTCTCGGTAATTTTATTTATTTCAGAATCGATTTGATCAGAAAGAGAAGTTTTATTTCTGTCCGCTGTTTTTTCTGATTCCTTTTCTAATTCTTTATCTGATGATTCCAGAAAACATAAGCTGTTATAATCAAAAACTAATGTATGAACCTTTCTGCAACAATTTATAAAATCTGTAAAATCAGAATAATTAGCTTTTACAAAAGTCAGCAAAGAATCAAAGGAAGAAACTTTTTCTTTTTTCATAAACTCACCATCTG
>JAILQA010000187.1 GCA_024699205.1 Treponema sp.
TATTCCGAATCATGTTCTAAATAATATTATGAAGATTCTGGAAGCCCGAAGTTCTGAGATTATAGAAAAATGGAAAAATTTTTTCGGCCAAATTTCTTATTATTGTTAGATATTCATAAAATTAATAAATCAGCATATTAGAAATATCTGGTCCAAGTTCAAAGTTTATAAAGCAATTTCCAGAAGAGGAATCTACAGAAAATAGAAGATTGCCGTTATTCTATTTATAAAGAACAAATGAAGAAGCTTGAATCTGCTTTTTGTAAAAAATAATTAACTTTCAAAAATTTTACCAAAAGTATGGTATAATGCAATTAATATCAAAAAGGATTTTTTATGACCGACATAGAACTCAAAAAACTAAAAGACGACCTCTGGCACGCAGCGGATGTACTTCGTGCCGGAGCACACTTAGCAGCAAATAAATACGGACAGCCGATTTTAGGCTTAATCTTTTTGCGCTACGCAGACATTCTTTACAAACAGCACAAAGCACAGATAGAAGAAGAATACAACAAATCAAAAGGCACCCGTGCCGAAAAATCTAAAAAAGAAATTTCAATCAAACACTGCGGTTTCTATCTTCCGCCAGAAAGCTATTACTCAGAAATAAACGCTGCCCCTGATGATGCAAACAAAGCAACTCTCGTCAAAAAAGCAATGGAAGCCATCGAACGCGAAAACGAAAAGATGGACGGAGTTCTTCCAAAAGAAGTGTATGGTCAGCTCGTGCCCGAAGAAGAGCCTGAACTCCTTTCAAACATCATGCGCATCTTCATGGACATTCCGGAAAATATCAGCGTAGACCTCTTTGGCGAAATCTACGAATTTTTCCTTGGCGAGTTTGCCCTTCAGGAAGGAAAAGACGGCGGAACCTTCTATACGCCAGCAACCGTAGTCCGCTATATGGTAGAAGTTCTCCAGCCACAAAACGGCGAAAAGAAAATCTTAGACCCGGCCTGTGGTTCAGGCGGTATGTTCGTTCAGGCAGCCCGCTATATGCACAATCACAACAAGCAGGCAGATGAAGTAATGAAGTTCCGTTGTTATGGTGTTGAAAAAGAACCCGATACCGTAAAACTTGCAAAAATGAATCTTCTCTTAAACAATGTGCGCGGTGAAATCACAGAAGCAAATTCCTTTTATTCAGATCCATATAACGCAGTAGGCAACTTTGATTATGTAATGGCAAATCCACCATTCAATGTAGACGAAGTTGTTTACGACAAAGTAAAAGACGACGCACGCTTCAACACATACGGAGTTCCAAAAAACAAATCATCAGGCGCAAAGAAAAAGAGCGACAAAAAAGAAACCGTTCCAAACGCAAACTATCTTTGGATAAACTACTTTGCAAGCTCACTTAATCAAACAGGAAAAGCCGCCCTCGTTATGGCAAACTCTGCAAGTGATGCCGGTGGTTCAGAACTCGAAATCCGCAAAAAGATGATAGAAGAAGGAATCATCAGCCAGATGGTAACGCTCCCAAGCAATATGTTTTCTTCCGTTACACTTCCTGCAACTCTCTGGTTCTTCGACAAACAGAAAACAACCCCAGACAAAAAAGATAAAATCCTTTTTATAGATGCCCGTTCAATCTTTACTCAGGTAGACCGCGCGCACAGAAAATTCAGCGACGAGCAGATTAAAAACCTCGGCATAATCACTCGGCTTTACAACGGCGACACACAGGCCTTCCGCGACCTCATTGCTGAATACACCGACGCCCTTAAGGCCGCACCCGAGACTTCTGATGACAAAGAAACAAAAACAAAAGCCTACTTCCAGGCACAAATAGACTGGCTCAATGAACGCTTCCCGAACGGCACTTACAATGATGTAATCGGTTTATGTAAAGAAGCCAGCCTCGAAGGCGAAGACGGAATCCGCGACCAGGATTATTCCCTCAATGCCGGCCGCTATGTAGGCGTTGTAATAGAAGATGACGGCATGACCGAAACCGAGTTCAAAGAAAAAATGCTCGGTCTCAACACAGAGCTTACCACTTTGAGCAAAGAAGCCGCCACACTCGAAAAACAGATTGCAGATAATCTGAAGGAATTGTTTGGATAGATATAAGAAGGGGAAATTATAAGTTCGAACAAATTAGAAAAAACAGTCCAGTGGACTATTTTTTCTAATTTGTTCGATTATAAATCCCTCGCTACAGCCCGCGATGCGGTCTTCCGCTACCCCTTCTCCTAGGGGCACAGCCCCTAAGACCCGGTAGCTCGCAGGTGGGCAAGATAAAATGGAAACTGAAATGAAGAATTGGAAAGAATATAGATTGGGTGAAATGATAAATTGTAATCCTCAAGTAAAACTTGAAAAAGGAAAACAATATAATCTAATTGATATTGACAGTATCGAAGTTGGTTCTCGATATGTACACGGTAAAGAACTTACAACTTATGATGGTCAAAGTGGTTGTCATTTTCAAAATGGTGATACTGTAATGGCAAGAATAACACCTTGTCTTGAAAATGGCAAACTTGCACAAGTTAATTGTGATTCCAAAATTGGATTTGGCTCAACAGAATTATTTGTATTTCGTGGGATTGAAAACAAAACAGATAGTGATTATGTTTCCAATTTGATGTCCATGCAGTTTATCCGTGATTTGGCTGCGAACAGTATGACTGGTGCCAGTGGTCGTCAAAGAGCAGATTTAAAATTTGTCAAAAGAATTAAGTGGAACTTTCCACCTCTTCCCATCCAACAAAAAATCGCATCCATACTGTCCACATACGACAATCTCATACAAATCTACAAAAAGCAGATAGAAGACCTACAAACCTGCGCCTCAGAACTTTACAAAGAATGGTTCGTCCGCTTCCGCTTCCCCGGCTACCAAACTACCCAATTTGAAAACGGAATTCCTGCTGATTGGGAATATAAAAAAATCTCAGAAATGTACAATACGACATCAGGTGGAACTCCCTCAAGAACTAATAGTTCATATTATGAGAATGGGAATATTCCATGGGTCAAAACAGGAGAACTGTTAGATACACTTATAATGGATACAGAAGAATACATAACACAAGAGGGATTGGAAAATAGTTCTGCAAAAATGATTGTGCCTGGTTCTTTGCTATGTTCAATGTATGCTGGTGTTGGAAAATTAGGAATAAATGTAATTCCAATGACTTGTAGTCAAGCAACATGTGTATTTACACCTAAAGCAGATATCTCGATTTGGTATCTATTTTTCTGGCTTGCAAGAAATAAAGAATACTTGGAAAGCATAAGTTTTGGTGCTGCGCAACAGAATATCAGTCAAGATGTAATAAAAAAAATAACTGTTTTATTTCCAGAAGAATCTATTGCGAAGAGTTTTGATGAAAAAATCAAACCAATATATAAAAAAATACAAAACCTAATGCAACAAATAAAGAATCTAACACAACAACGTGACTTATTGTTACCACGGCTCATGAGTGGTAAATTGGAGGTCGAATAAATATGGAAGACGTTTTTGAAGATGCAATTAATAGACTTGACTTAGAATATGAAGGACTTCGTCAACTTATATGGCATTTTACTCATGAAGCATTAATTACTAATTATTTTAAGAAATTAAAGCAAGCAATGGAAGAATCAAATTTGAAAAATTTGAAGTATTGTTTGGCAGAAATTAATAGATGGTTTCAGAATAATATTTCGGAAATGCAAAGAATAGATGAATATAGTTATCCATCATATGTTGATGCATTGCAAAAGATAAAAGAATTAAATGATGCTATACAAATCATACCTGATGATTATGCTATACAAACAAAAGCGGAAATCTTAGATAAACAAACTAATTCCCAAAATACAAAAACTGAACCAATTATTTTCATTAGTCATAGTTCAGCTGATAAAAAATATGGGGATGCTCTTCGAAAATTCATTGTTGGATTAGGAATAAAGGATGAACAATTAATATATACATCACATCCATTAAATAAGATTCCACTTGATAAAAATATATATGAGTATTTAAGGGATAACTTTGACAATAAAGTTTTTATGATAATTTTATGGTCTAATTCATATTTGGAAAGTCCGGCGTGCTTAAATGAAATGGGAGCTGCTTGGGTTACTCAATCAGATTATACAAATATTTATGTACCAAATTTTTCATTTGGA
>JAILQA010000190.1 GCA_024699205.1 Treponema sp.
TCTGCTACTCTTCACCAGAAGAAAACAACTCTTGAGCGCAAGCTTTTGAACAAGAGACGTAAGTCAGAAAAGAAAGATTACTAATTTTTAGTTTTCTTGAATTATAAGAATTATAAGAAACAGTCCTAAGCTTTTTGGGACTGTTTTTTTTATCTGTGTTTTTGTCTTTACCATATTTTAAAATCACTGTAAAATTGAAGCTACACTAAAATATATATTTTTTTAAGGAAATAAAATGAAACAACTGATGTTGGGGAACGCGGCTGCGGCACGCGGACTTTATGAATCCGGATGTGAATTCATTTCAAGCTACCCGGGCACACCAAGTACAGAAATTACAGAAGAAGCCGCTAAGTTTAAGGAAATCTATTGTGAATGGGCACCAAATGAAAAAGTTGCCCTGGAATCTGCTTTTGGAGCATGTCTTGCAGGCAGACGTTCTTTTTGCGGAATGAAGCATGTTGGATTAAACGTTGCTGCAGACCCTCTTTTTACTATGAGTTACACTGGCGTAAATGCTGGTCTTGTAATCGGTGTTGCTGATGACCCTGGAATGCATTCTTCACAAAACGAACAGGATAGCCGACACCACGCAATTGCTTCTAAAGTACCGATGATTGAACCTTCTGATGCTGATGAAGCCCGCGAGTTTGCAAAAATTGCTTTTGAAATCAGTGAAAAGTTTGATACCCCGGTTTTATACAAAATGTGCACCCGTATCGCCCACAGTCAGAGCATTACAGAAACAGCAGAACGCATTGTATCGGAACATAAAGCTTACGAAAAAACAATTTCAAAATATGTAATGGCCCCTGCAAATGCAATCCGCCGCCATCCTTTTGTTGAACAGAGAATGAAGGATTTGGAAAAATGGAGTGAGACAAGTGGAATTAACCGCATTGAAAAGGCTTCTACAGCGATAAAAGTTCTTGGAACTGACTCCGATAAAGTTGGAATCATCACTTCATCTACAAGCTACCAGTACGTAAAAGAAGTTCTTGGCGACTCTGTAAATATTTTAAAGCTGGGAATGGTAAATCCACTTCCGTCAGATATGATTCGCAAGTTTGCAGCTGATCTTGAAAAAGTAATTATCGTAGAAGAGCTTGATCCTATTATCGAAACTTTCGTACGTGGACTTGGACTTTCTGCAAACGTGGATATTCATGGAAAAGATATGTTCCCAATCTGCGGTGAGTTCAGTCAAAATCTTGTTGCAGCTGCTTTTGGTCGCGAAGTTCCACAGGGAAGAAAACTTGATGGAGTTCAAATTCCTGTTCGTCCACCAATTATGTGTGCAGGTTGTCCTCACCGAGGAATGTTCTATGCATTAAACAAGCTTAAAGTTACAGTATTCGGTGATATCGGCTGCTATACTTTGGGAAGCGTGGCTCCACTCAGCGCCATGGATGTAACTCTTTGTATGGGTGCATCTTTCAGCGGACTTCACGGCTGGAACAAGGCTGGCGGTACAGAAAATGAAAAAAAATCCGTTGCTGTAATTGGTGATTCAACCTTTATGCATTCAGGAATGACAGGTCTTGCAACAATTGCCTATAATCAGTCTAATTCAACAGTAATCGTTCTTGATAACTCAATCACTGGAATGACAGGTCATCAGCAAAATCCTACAACAGGAAAAAATCTTTATGGAGATCCAGCAGGCCGCGTTGATTTAGAAGCCCTTGCCCGCGCTATGGGAATTAATCGTGTTCGCGTTGTTGACCCTTACAATATTGCAGAGTGCGAGGCTGCTGTCTACGAGGAGCTGGAAGTTGCAGAGCCAAGTCTCATAATCAGCCGACGACCTTGCGCACTTCTTAAAGAAGTAAAGCATAATCCACCGCTTAAGGTTGATGAAGCAAAATGTAAGAGCTGTAAAATGTGCATGAAGATTGGCTGTCCTGCAATTGCAATGAATGGCGGAAAAGCTAAGATTGACACGACACTTTGTGTAGGTTGTGGAGTTTGTTCACAGATGTGTAAGTTTGATGCATTAAAGGCGGAATAATTATGGTAAAAAATATAATGATTGTTGGCGTAGGTGGACAAGGTGCTCTTCTTGCGTCTAAAACTTTGGGACAGGTTCTGCTTGATGCAGGTTATGATGTAAAAGTAAGCGAAGTTCATGGAATGAGTCAGCGAGGTGGTTCAGTTGTTACTTATGTCCGCTATGGAGACAAGGTTTACTCCCCTATTGTTGATAAGGGCGAGGCTGATTTTATTGTTTCCTTTGAGCTGCTTGAGGCTGCCCGTTACACAGAATATCTTCGCAAGGATGGTCAGATTGTAGTAAACACTCAAAAGATTGATCCTATGCCGGTTATCACAGGTGCCGCAGAATATCCTGCTGCTTTGGAAAAAAAGATGTCTGACGCAGGTCTTAAAGTTGATGCTCTTGACTGTTTAACTCTGGCGGAAGAAGCAGGAACTTCAAAGGCTGTAAACATTGTTTTAATGGGAAGACTTTCACGCTATATGGATTTTCCAGTAGAAGCATGGATGACAGCTATCGAAAAGCTTGTAAAACCTCAGTTCCTTGAAGTAAATAAAAAAGCCTTTTTGCTTGGACGAGGATAAGGAAATTAAACACGACAATTAAATAGGAAAACTAAAATGGCAGAATTATCAATTCATTTTTATTCTAATGTTTTACATCGCAGCACAACTTTTAAAATGATTATTCCAAATGACAGACGCATGGATGGTTTTCCACCAGCACCGGATAATGGGCCGTCTCCAAAAGAAATGAAGACTCTTTTCCTTTTACACGGTTATTCTGGAGATGCAGGCAACTGGGTTCCAGAGTGGCTTTGTGAAAAATATAATTTTGCCATTGTAATTCCTTCTGGAGAAAACTCCTTCTGGCTTGATGCAGAAGCAACTGGTCATCAATTTGCAACCTTTGTGGGAGTTGAGCTTGTTGACTATGTGCGCAAAACTTTTGGACTTGCCCGCAGCCGGGAAGATACTTATCTTATGGGATTTTCTATGGGTGGTTTTGGTGCACTTCACACTGCCCTTCAATTCCCTGAAGTATTTGGAAAAACCGCTGCCTTGTCTTCTGCCCTGATTGTTCATGAGGTTGCTAACATGAAACCAGAAGGTGGAATTGACGGAAAGGGTGGAAACGCAATTGCAAACTATGCCTACTACCGCGAATGCTTTGGTGAGCCTTCAAAACTTCTGGAAAGCGATGCAAATCCTGAAACTCTCGTAAAAAAGATTCTGAATGGGACATTAAAAACTGCTGACGGTTCAAAAGCAAAAATACCCGAAATCTTTATGGCCTGCGGTACAGAAGATTTTCTTTTGGAAAACAACCGCGAATTTCATGGCTTTCTTGACAGTCTGGGCGTAAAGCATGTTTATATAGAAAGCAAGGGAATTCATGACATGAATTTCTGGCAGGAATACGCAGTAAAATTCATTCCAGAGATGATGAAAGAATAAGCCTTCAAATCTAGCCAGAATTTGCGACGCATAAGGCCTTATTACATATCTTACCTATTGACTTACTAGGTTTTATAATATATATTCTCCCTCAAGAGCATTTTGTATATGAAAATCACTTTAACCGTAAATTTTCACGTGCTTCACTGCGAGGGAGCAGACAGTCTAGAATCTCAGATAAAAAACTTTGCCCTGCTTGGATACGATGAGCTGGAAATCATAAGCTGTTTTATGACAAAGGGATTTGAATATTCCTGCATGAAAAAAAGGGTTCTGGCACTGAAGAAATTATTCCGCAAAATCACTTTTACAAAACCTTTTCTCCATGCACATTTTATAGGAAATTTTATAATTTCCGGGAAAAAGAGAATTAATGATTTTGCCAGTTTTTTAATCAGCGAATATATTCTGGATTTTTCCACTAAATATCTTTTTGTAGGACATGGACTCAAAGACAGCAAAAACAGGGAATATCATGCTCTGGAAAAAAGGATTCAGCAATATGGTTTTACAAATGTCAAAATTGCCCTGCTCCAGGGGGAAGGAAGTGAAATTGATAAAATCTCTTTTGACAATGATGAGGTAAAAAAAATCATCCTTATTCCTCTCTTAATTAATTTAGGAAAGCACGCTCAAAATGATATTCTGGGCGACAAAGACAGTCTGGCATCTGATTTGGAAAAAAGAGGCTTTTCTGTTGAAAGGCAGTTTTCATGTCTTGGAATGAATCAAAGATTTAAAAAGGAATATTTAAATGAATAGCAATCAAATAAAAAAAGGTCATCTTCTTGGCTCTGCAAAAGAGCTTTTTATAATCGCAGCTGTATTTTTTGCATTTACCGCGTCAACTTTTGCAAAAGCAGTAAAAACAAAAATGCCTGAGAAGGTTGTTGCCCTGTCAAAATCGGTTGCAGAAATGTGGCTTCTGGCTGGAGGCAGTTTGGCGGGAACAACAAGTGATGGTCTAGAGCTGGCTGATGCCAAAAATGCAGTTTCTATCGGAAGCCTTACCAATGCAAGTCTTGAGGCTATTGTCGCTCTTAATCCGGAACTTGTAATCTTAACTCTTGATATTCCCCTTCACAAAAAGCTTGAAGAAAACCTTCGCTCACTGGGAATAAAAACTTATGTGGTCGATGTAAAATCATTTTCGGATTATGCAAATGTGATGAAGGATTTTACGGCATTAACTGGAAAAAGCGATTTATATAAAAAAAATGTTACAGACCTGCATAATGAAATAAAAAAAATAATTGATTCGGTGCAGGCTTCCAAAAAAGAAAGCTACCTTTTTATGAGGGTTTCGACTGCAAAAAATAAGGTGCTTAAAAATCACTTTGGAAACGAGATTTTTATGGATTTGGGGCTACTCCCGATAGTAGATGACAATTCGCAGCTTGATGAAATAAGCATGGAAGCCCTACTCGCCGCAAATCCTGATTATATTTTTGTTGTTGCCCAGGGAAATGAAGAAAAGGCAGAAGAAGCTTTTTACAAGGCTTATAAAAGCAATCCGGCATGGAATAGTCTGAAAGCCGTGCAGAATAATAAAATCATCATGCTTCCAAAAGACCTTTTCAATTATAAGCCGAACGCAAGATGGGCAGAAAGTTACAGGCTTATTGCAGACTTCTTGCAGACTTTTTGAGCGAATAAACATGGTCAGATTAAAAAAAAATAAGTGACAGAAAGGCAAGTTTTATGAAAAAAGTACAGAAGAAAATCTCTTTGAAAATAATAATCATTTTGGGAATCCTCGCTTTTTTTCTGCTTTTTTTTCTATCGCTTTTTTGTGCGACAAAGGCCCTGCCCTTTATTGATGGAATAAATGCTTTTTTTAGAAGGAATCCGTCATCAGAAGGATTTAATTCAGCTAAAACCATTTTGTTAAAGCTGCGCTTACCGAGAGCGGCGGCAACTGTTATATGCGGTTCTGCCCTTTCTGTAAGCGGGCTTATGCTTCAGAACGCATTGAATAATACGCTGGCAAGTCCTGGAATTATTGGAGTAAATACAGGAGCAGGATTTTTTGTCCTTTTGTTCAGCATATTCTTTCCTTTTGCTTTTTGGGCAAGAAGCCTGGGTGCTTTGGGAGGAGCCATTTTAGCAGTTCTGGCTGTCTATTTAATCAGCATAAAGGCTGGAGTTTCAAAAACAACGCTTATTCTTGCCGGAGTTGCAGTTTCTTCCCTTATGACGGCAGGAATTGACATTCTTATTACCCTGCATCCCGAAATTGTTTCAGACAAGGTCTCTTTTAATCTGGGCGGTTTTGCAAACCTGAATCTTACTGCATTAAAAATTGCCTTTCCTGTAATTCTGGCAGGCATAACAGCAGCCTTTTTGATTTCGGATGGAGTGGATTTATTTGCTCTGGGGGATGAAAGCGCCTTTGGACTTGGTTTGAATGTCAAAGCCTACCGCCTGCTCTGCATTTTAATTTCCGGGCTTCTTGCAGGTGCGGCAGTAAGTATCTGCGGGCTTCTTGGATTTTTGGGGCTGATAGTTCCTAATCTTATCAGACTCTGCTCCTGTAATTCTACAAAGAAAAATCTTTTGCTATGCATTCTTTTTGGTTCTGATTTCCTGCTTTTTTGTGATTTGCTGTCCAGAGTGATTTTTTTTCCTTATGAGCTTCCAGTCGGACTCTTTCTTTCTATTTTGGGTGCTCCATTTTTTATTTTTCTGCTTATTAATAAAAAAAAGAAGCTGGGAGTTCAGGAGGCCGCATGATAGAAATAAAGGGATTAAAAGCCGGCTATGAAAATCATAGTGTTCTGGATATCGAAAAACTTTGTTTTGAGGAAGGAAAAATCTCCGGGATTGTTGGCTTGAATGGAAGCGGAAAATCGACTCTTTTAAAAGCAATTATCGGTCTTGTAAAAAGAAATGAAGGAGAGGTTTATATTGACGAAAAAAACATCAGCCAGTTTAATCACAAGGCAAGGGCAAGGGAAATTGCATATCTTCCGCAAAGTTTTCCTGTCGCGGCAATGGATGTGGAAACGCTGGTAAACCACGGACGTTATGCCCATCTTGGATATTCAAAGGTTCTTTCTAAAAAAGACAGGGAACTTATTGACTATGCTCTGAATTTGACAGATCTGGCCGACAAAAAAACAAAAGTTCTGGGGAGCTTGAGCGGAGGCGAACGTCAGCGGGCATATCTTGCAATGGTGATTGCCCAGGATACTAAATATCTTTTTTTGGATGAGGCAACATCTTCGCTGGATATAAAACATCAAATTGAATTTTATAAAGTCCTGTCCATACTGGCAAATCAGGGACACGGAATCATAATTACAAGCCATGATTTACCTCAGGCATTTTCCTTTTGTGATGAAATTAATGTGCTTTTTTCTGGAAAAGTTACGCTTTCTGGCAAGGCTGATGACATCATCAAAAGCAGAAAATTAAAAGAGGCAATGGGAATAAATCTAAAAAAAACGGACGACAGGGACCTGCTTTACAAGTACGGTCTTTGTGAATAAGGCGGTTGCTATAGTGCAAGGGATAATTCTTATGATTTTATCATTTTTAGGGAAAAGAAATGAAAAACAAAAAATTTTTTTCTTTATTTTGTTTTGCACTGTTTGCAGAAGCCTTTATTTATTCTGCGACAAAAACAAGTGCAAAGGGTAATGTTATTTTTGGACTGACTCCGCTGGAAATTTCTGCTTCTGGAGACAGTCCGGCATTCGGAGGGGCATATTTTGCTGCTGATGTTAGCCTGTCGAATGAATATCTGACAGCCGGAGGGAAAATTTATTACCGTCTGGGCGCAGGAGATGCATTTTCGGAATTGAGCCAGAAGCTTGAAATAAAAAAAGCATACGTCAGTATCAGGCCTTTTGGAAATAATGTTTTTGAAGTTTTCTGCGGAAAATTATATTCGTATTCTCTTAGCGGAAACTTTTTTCAACTGGCAGAAATTTATACCGGTTCAAGCCGCTGGGGAAAAAGTGGTGCTGGACTACAGTTTAAACACGCTGGTTTTTCAGCAGGATTAGCCCTGCCGCTCAGTGAAAGCTACGTTAAATTTTCAGACGAGTTTGGAATTAATGCAGCTCTTGCTTATGATTTTTCGGAATTGAATGAAGCACTTGCATTAAAAGCAGGCACCTCCCTTCTTTACAAACATGAAAAAAAAGAAGCTGAACCAGACCTGAATGATTTTTCTTCAACCTTGAGTTTGAATTACGCTCCGGCAATAAAGGATTCAGAAAGTTTTATTTCAAAGGCAAACCTCACGCTTTCTTTTTCCATTAATTCAGAGCCTTATGTGGCAAGTTCTGTGTTCAAAAATGTAAGCAATTATCAAAATTCTGATTTGAAAAAAGCGAATTTTGCCTCTTTGAATTTCCGCTGTAATTTTAAGGAAGTTCAAGTCATACTCGAGGGAGAAGCAGGTCATTCAACAGAGGGCTCGATGATACCTCTTTATGCAGGACTTCAGCTGAACATTCCATTCATTCAATCCCTATCCTTCAAGCCTAGATTTTTTTATTATGCGGCAGTTGACACAGCAGATTCATCTGCAGGACGCAGCAGTTTTGAAATCTATCCACGTTTTATATTCAGTTTAAAATCATGGACGATTTCGGCTGGTGCTGATCTAAAATGGAAAGAATCAGGAAAATCGGAATATCTTTTGGACTGGTCCCTTCCCCTTTATCTGGAGTATAAATTTTGAGTTATATAAAAAAGCTATAAAAAGAATTAGGAAAAAAGTATAACAAAAAATGTTGACATTTTTTATAAAAAAAGGCAATATACCTACATAACCTACAGTAATAATAGGTTGTAAAAAAAATAGTATTGACCAGACAACTGGAGATTTTAAACATCGCTTTTTTGCCCTGTTTCGAATCTCCATTTTTTTTGGTGAGAAAGAGTTTATACAATTTTATGCAAGGAGGTCTACATGAAGAATCATAATTCTATTTGTTTCGGTCAGTGCATGACCGAATTGTATTCATGCTGTTGTTGGTAAAAATAAGACTCCTATATATAAACGACTGACTAGGCAACTGGAGGTTAGGACTTTTTGGCAGACAAAGTCCTAACCTCTTTTTTTATGTCTGCTTAAAAAAGAGAGGATATATGAAAAAAAATATGAAAATAAAACTTGCAGCTTCCATTTTTATTATGCTTACAGGTGGAGCTGTATTTGCAAAAGCAAAAACAAATAAAAAAGCATTAACTTCAATTCGAATAGGAAATGCTGGTGGTGTAAATGCAGAAATTGGAGGACCTGTTGGTGTTGCAAAAAAACTTGGACTTTTTGAAGAAGAATTTGCAAAAATCGGAATAAATAAAGTTGAATATGCAGGATTCGATGGCGGTCCGGTTGTTAATGAAGCCTTTGTAGCTGGAGAACTTGATTTTGCAGCTATTGGTGATGTTCCCGGATTAACTGGACTTGTTAATAAAGTTGGTTCAGTATGGATTGGTGAAGGTGATTCAAGCAGCCCTGTTGTAGTCGCTGTAAAAAAAGGCTCATCTATAAAAAAAGCAGAAGATTTAAAAGGCAAGACAGTTGCCGTTGCTTTTGGTACTGCCTATCACAATCAGTATTATAAATATTTTATTGAAAACAAAATCAGTTTTGATGATTTTGAAACGGTAAATCTGCTTCCTTCAAATGCAACCCCTGCCCTGCTTTCCGGCAGCATCGATGCTCAGGTTGTAGGCCTTATTTATGTATACCAGCTCTATCAAAAGGGTGAAATTGACATCATTTTTAATACGGCAAAAGATA
>JAILQA010000205.1 GCA_024699205.1 Treponema sp.
TGATAATCTATAGCATCATCTTGTCTGTCTAAAATATATTTAGTCTTTTTTGTTACAATATTAAGTATCTTATTTTCATTTGAAAAATATGGCTGATCAAAATAGTCTGTAATATCCTGCCCTGCCTCTGTTGCTATCACAATTGAAGAAAAATCGCCAAAACTTGAAACATCCATAGGTTTACTGAAAGTGATTGAAATTGTAGTATCCTGGTCATAACCTGTCGGAATGAAAGGCGGGTAAAAATCTACAATCCTTGGAATAAGGGTACAATCAGGAATAATTAAAATATCAGAAGCGGGAATAAGCAATTTAGCTGAAATTGTATAAGAATTTGGTTTTTCTTCAAGTGGAGCTACGGTGAACGCTACATACTCATCACGACTTACAGAATTATCTTTAGAACTTACAGCTTTTAGTCCATTGAAAATATAATCATCTGCATTTACAGTGAATTGAAGGTCTATTGAATATCCCACTTTACATTCTTTTTCGCCGGAAGAAAGAAATGTTCCAAGTTTGGAATCTGAATTCACAACTACAATGCAAGATTTTGCATTGGCATAGGCTATTGCTTCTTTTATTTCGTCACTAACTTTTCCAGCATTCAGGAAATTTTTACATGAAGCAAAACCTGTTAGTATTGCAAGCCCCCCCCGCACAAAAGTATAGTAATTATAAAACGCGTTAAGTTTTTCATAACCTTCCCCCAATAAAACTTTATCCAAGATAATATCAATATGATAAACTAGGCAATGGAAGAATTCAAGAAAATATGTTATACTTAATGTGTAAGGAGGAAATAATTATGACTTATGGAAAACCAATTTCATGGCGTGATCTTCCTGATTCACCCGGAAAAAGAATTCTTGAAGAAATTTTTTCAACTCCTCGTCCTGATTTTACACAATTAGATAAAGATGTTGCAGCATACGAAAAAAAGAGAGCAGATGAACGAAAAACACAAAAGAAGGCTGCTAAGTGAATTATCTACCAATAAAAACAGAAACATTTTATTATCAGCATATTTTTGATTCTGAAGACAATCTTGAAGCTATTAGAAGTTTCTCCGTTTCGCAATCTTCTGGAAAAGGATTGGAAGAATATCTTAAGTTATTGGCTGCTCCAGAAGAAGATGATAATTTAGCCCGTACCTATCTTGTAAAAGATATTGAAACCCATGAAATTGCATCTTACTTTACACTAAAATCTGGACTTTTTACACTTGAGTTATCGAAGGATCAGTTTTATACAGTTCCATCCATAGAGTTGTCTAATTTCGCAGTTAATTCCTCTTACAGAAAACAACATCCAGAAATCTTAGAAATAGGAAAAACAACTTTTAGAGAATTTGTTCTACCCCTCGCACATTTTATTCAAACATTTTTAGGGGCAAAAGCCCTATACATTTTCGCTCTTCCAGAAGACAAATTAATAGAGCATTATGAAGAAATGGGCTTTACTAGACTTTCAACAGAAAAAGAAAAATACGTCCATGCGCATGTAAAACCTAAATATGATGATGGGTGTATTTTTATGTATCAGATTCTGTAATGATAATACTCTTAAAAATTTATTTTAAATAATTCACCACCTGTTCAGTAATCAGCGGGATAAGCTGCTTCTTGCGGGATACTATGCCCTGCAGGAAATATACATCTTCTTCCTGAAGCGGGAAGGTAATAAACTGGTTGAACTTGGAGTCGCAGGACATAAACAAAAGGCTGGACAAGGTTGTGATGTCTGTAACGAGCAGGCAGGAGAAGAGGGCCTTGCGGCTGCGGGCTTCGATTTCCAGTTCTTTTAGGAAGTCGGCTTTGCGTTCGAGGACTTCTTTGGTGCTGCCTACTTCTATCTGGCTTACGGTGTAGGTTACTTTACCTTCGGTGTATTCCTTGAGGTCCTGGCGGACAAGTTCTCCGGCGTCACGGCCGGTTATGTTGCTGCCGGCAATTAAGATTTCGTTTCCAAGCTCTTTAATATCAAGGTCTGCAATGTTAGAAAGATATTCTGCAGTTTCGCGGTCAACGTCTGTTGTTGTGGCAGACTGAAGGATGAGTGTATCCGAAAGAATGCCGCAGAGAAGCAGGGGTGCAATATCCTTTGGAATTGGAATTTTATATTCGCGGTAGAGATTTGCAATCTGGGTTGCGGTAGAACCAACAGGACGGTTAATAAAAGTAATAGGATTTTTTGTAGGAATTGCACCGATGCGGTGATGGTCTACAACTTCCTGAATTGTGTAGTGTTCAATTCCTTCAACAGCCTGAGAAAGCTCGTTGTGGTCTACTAAAATCACTTCGATGTTTGGTTCTTTCATAAGGTCGTGCTCGGAGATAATTCCA
>JAILQA010000208.1 GCA_024699205.1 Treponema sp.
CATTATTATAATGATTACATTTTTATAAGGAAAACAATTTTGGTTAAACAATATCAAACAATTCTTGAAAATGCAGGGATTCGGCCGTCAATTCAGAGGATAGCGGTTTATAGATATTTGTGCGAGAATCCAATTCATCCTGACGTAGAAACAGTTTATGCAGATTTGGCGCCATCTTATCCTACGCTTTCAAAAACTACAGTTTACAATACATTAAAACTCTTCGAAGAAAAAAAGATTGTCCAGTCAATCAAAATTGAAGATGATAAATTGCGTTTTGATGCAGAAATGAGAGATCATTTTCATTTTAAATGTACAAAGTGCAATAAGATTTTTGATATTTTTTCTGAATCAGAAGAACACAAGCTTTCTGAACACTGCCAGAAGATTCTCCCAAGTGGCTTTATGATAACAAAGGTAGAAACAAATATCTGGGGAATCTGTCAGGAATGCTCTTGTAAATAAAAAATAAATATTTTCCTAAATTCATTTTGTATTTTGCCCGATATAAAACTTATAGGAGTAGGCTTTTTAATTTGACTACAGGTATTAGAGGGGAAAATATGAAAAGAAACATCTTTTTTATTGCATTTGTTTCAATCTGCGTTTTAGCTGGATGTAAAAGTACAAAAACAACAACAAATTTAAGTCCACAAGAACTGCTTAAAGACAAGCAAATAGAAGCTGCAAAATCAAAATTCGTATATTCTTGGGATATAAACGGTATTGACGCCGATGGAAACACAGTCCTTCATTTGGCAGCTGAAATGAATGATCCTGACTTAATCACCTTTTTTATTACCAAAGGTGCTGATTCTGAATTAAAAAACTTTGAGGGCGATACACCTCTGCATGTTGCAATCAAAAATAAATCATACGAGGCAGCCAGAACTTTGGCAGCAATAGGCGGAAATCTTTTTGCCAGAAATGCTGACCTTGTTACTGCCCTTGACCTTGGATTACAGACAGATCCACTTTATTATGATTTATTCATAACTACAAATTCTGGAAATATCCGCGATACAGAAGGTCAATCTATAGTTCATTATTTTGTAAAAACAAAAAATCTTGACGGTATTCGCAAGTGTATTGAAAAGGAACTTCCTATTTCTGTAAAAGATAAACTGGGAAAAACTCCTCTTGATATTGCTTTTTCTGACATAAATGATTATGAATCAGTTGAAATTGCCGCTGAACTTATTCTTGGCGGTGCAGATGAAGTTGAAACAGATTTTTCTTACTTCCAGGATGCGGTTGCTGCACGTAATTTAAACACCCGCTTTGATGATGGTCAAACTCCTCTTCACTATGCAGCAATTCTTGGACACAACGCAATTGCAACTTATCTTTTGGAAAATAATGCAAATACAGCCGTTCAGGATAGCAGCGGTGCAACTCCTCTTCACGAAGCTGTTCGTTACGGAAACCTCGAAATTGCAACAATGCTTTTGGATGCAGGGGCTAACGTAAATGCAAAGGATAATCTTGGAAAAACTCCAATTATGCTTATAATTCCAAAGAATAAGATTTACGACACTTATACCCTTCTCATGAATTATGATGCTGATTTGAATGAAAAAGATATGTATGGTGATACAGTTCTTCACACAGCGGCAATGCTTCATGTTTCAACAAACGTAATGAGAATGCTGGTTCTCCATAACAAGGAAATTGTAAACACAAGAAATAAGGAAGGTGTTACTCCTCTTGAAATTGCTATTCAGCAGAAAGACGTTACAACCGTAAAACTCTTTACTCTTTATGATGCCAATATTCATACTCAGGATACGCACGGTAACTCCCCTCTGTCTCTTGCTCTTGATTCAGAAGACAATGTTTTTGAAGCAACGGTTACAAAAACTAACATCAATACTCAGGATTCTGAAGGTAACACACCTCTTCACATTGCAATCCTTAAAAATGCACCTCTGACAAAGATTCAGTATATTTTGAGCCTTATGGATGATGTTAATATCCGTAACAGAGATGGTAATTCTGCCTTGTATCTTTGTGTAATGAAAAACTGGAAAGAAGTCGGCGAGCTTTTAATTGCTAAAGATGCTGATATCTTCTCTGCCAATATAAACAACGATTCTCCTTTGCGCTATGCACTTAAAAACGGTGGAGATACACAAAACTGGCTTATCACATCAAAAACAGTTCATTCTGTAGACGGAAGTGGCAATACTGTTCTTCATTATGCAGCAGAATGGCAGTTTAAGGATGCAATCACTTCTCTTTCAATAAAGGGTGCTGATATCAATGCCAAGAACGCAAATGGCGAAACACCACTGTTTAGTGCAGCCAAAACAAATAATCCTCAGATTATCCAGACAGTTTTGGATTGCGGTGGCCATATAAAAGAAAGAGAACATCTTGGAAATACGCCTTTACACATTGCAGTTCGCTGGGATGCAGAAAAATCTGCTGAAAAACTTATTACACTGGGAATTAATATCAACGCTCAAAATAGTTCTGGAAAATCTCCACTTGCAGAAGCAGCAGCTGCCGGTAAATACAAGGTTTCACGCTATCTTTTGCAGAATGGAGCTAATGCAAATTCCTGTGATACAAACGGCGTTTCTGTTTTAGTTGATACAATCAAAACTCAAAATGTTGAAATGGTTAAACTCCTGCTCAAATTTGGAGCTAATCCTAATCTCCAGGAAATTAACGGACAGAATGCTCTTCATGCAGCAGCTTATACTGGCAACAGAGAAATAATTTCTTTAATAAAGAATGCAGGCGCAAATCCGCTTTCAAGAGACAGACAGGGAATTACACCATTCTCTATTGTTCTTAAAATGGACAATTCTATCATTAAAGAAATTCTCGGAGACTCTTACACAATTACAGACAGTGACGGTAACTCACCTATTCATATTCTGGTAAAAAATAATGGTAACAGTGATTTACTGCGAACTCTTATTGTTGACGGTTATCCTCTTGATACAAGAAATGCAGACGGTTATACACCTGTAAACTATGCAATTGAAAACAACAACCTTCAGCTTGCATTAATTTTACTTGAAAACGGTGCAAATCCTTTCCAGACTATAGACAGAAAAGGTACAAATGGTGTTACAATTGCATTAGCAAATAATGACAAACAGATGATTGCTGCAATTGTTAAATATGCAGGAAATATGACGGATATTCAGGGAAATACAATTTTACATTATGCAGCAAAGAACAGCAGTCTGGAAATTGTAAGAAATCTGATTTCCTATGGATTGGAAAAGAATGTTAAGAATGTTTCTGGAGAAACACCTTATGAAGTTGCAAGAAGATGGAAACGACCTGAGGTTGCAGCTTTGTTAAATCCTGATGCAAAAAGGGTTACTGACACCGAAGAAGCGAAGTAGCAGTTAAAAGTGGAGATAAAAAATGCAGAGTATACCTTTAGATTCATTACGGGAAAACGTACTGTTCACAGATGACTTAATGCTCGATAACAATGTCCTTTTATTACCAAAAGGTTGCACCTTTACTCAAGATCTTAAAGATGCATTAAAACTTTGGGAGTTTGACAGGGTTCTTACAGCAGGCGGAGTCATTGGACAGGCTGCAGGTCAATCTGGAGCACCTTCCAGTGATGCAGATAAAAGCAGTTCTGAAGGTAAGGTTGATTTTGGTCAGGTAGATGATGAAGATGTTGACAGAAATAAAAATAAAATAGGTGAATCTGTAAAAAAAGCACTCGAAAGTTCACGCAATTCACAGCTTGATGGAAGTGATAAATCCCGAATGCAGATGGTTCAGCGCGTTTATGATGAATATTCAAATTATATTGAAAGTGTATTCACCCACTACGCTACCCATAAAGAAATTGATAAAGAGGAAATTGCAGAAACTGTTGAAGAATTATGCGGTTTCATCAAAAACAACCAGCGTTATATTCTGCGCATAAATCCTATTTTTGAAAACACAGGAAAAAACTTTCTCATAATTCATACAATGCGAACCACAATTATTGCGATTACAATTGCAATGTATATGAGAATGCCTTTTTCTAAAATCAAGGAGCTTGGAACCGCCTGTATTCTTCATGAAATAGGAATGCTCAGACTTCCTCCACAGATTTACATTACAGATAAAAAACTGACTCCAGGTGAAAGAATCCAGATTACAAAGCACACTTTGTTCGGATATGCAATTTTAAGAGACTTAGAGTTTCCTCTGAACATCCAGCTTGGAGTTCTTGAGCACCATGAGCGCGAAAATGGAACCGGATATCCGCGTAAACTTTCAGGAGAAAAGATTTCATCCATTGCAAAGATAATTGCCGTTGCCTGTTCTTATGAAGCAATAACTTCTTCACGCGGTTACAAAGAATCAAGTTACAACTTTGATGCATATCTGCAACTTTTAAAAAATGCAGATCATTCATACAATCCGGCAATTATTAAAGCCCTCTTCTATACTGTTTCGCTTTACCCTATTGGCTCCTATGTATATCTGTCAAACAGAAAAATCGGTGTAGTTGTAGATACAAATCCAGATGATCCTAAATCGCCAGTGGTTCAACTGGTTCTGGAAAAGGATGAAAATGGTGAACCTATAATCTGTCATACAAGTAAATATTCCGTTTATATTCTCAGGATTTTAAATCGCAAGGAAAAAGAAGATATTTTCAACATCCTCAAGAAAACAGAAGCACCTTCATCTGGTCAGGAAGAAGAATCACAGGAAAGAGCAAGTACAAAGGTCACTAATGAAGCTTCTGGTCAGGCTATAAGTCCATTGACAGAAGAAATAGATGGTGAATTGCTTGAAGAAATCACTGAAGAAGATAATCCTGCCCTTGAAATAAAAACCAGTGTTGCTTATGATTCTGAAGGAAATCCTGTTACCAGACCGGTTTCAAAACCTGCAAACACACCTTCCGCTGACGAGGGAATGGAAGATATCGACATCAATATGTTCAGCTAAATAAAATATTCAGTTAAATAAACATGTTCTCTTGATTTGATAATTTGATTCTGAATATTGCTAGATTTTCAATTATATTTTCTAATTAAAGAAGTTTCGTAAATTGTTTACATCTGCCTGGAATTGTTCATCAATAACAGGCGGGTGTTCGTTAAAATAGAGGATTTGCTCAAGTTCTTCCATTTTCTGAACGCCCCACAAAGGAACGACAGATTCAAACTGAGACAAAAATCCATAGGCAATAGGAACATTTTCCAGAACCCCACCGCCTAAAGGCTGCATTGCTATAAAACCAATGTCATTTTCTTCACAGAGCTTTACAATTTCAACAGTCTGCTCAGAGCTTAATACATTAAAAGGAAACTGCAGGGTTTCGTAAAGATTGGATTCAGCAACTTTTTTAGCGGTTTCGTAATTTGTAGTGATAATTCCGAAATGCTTTATTTTGCTTTGATTTTTTAATTTCTCAAGGGTATCGTAGATTTTGTCTGCTCCACCCGGCAAAGGAAGGAACTTTTCAATTTCCAGCTGGAACAAATCCACGCTGTCTGTATGAAGTGCCATAAGACTTGCTTCCAAATCTTCGGTAATTTCTTTTGCTGTTTTTCCTCTTGTAGAAGTTGAAAGAAAAACATTGCGGCGGATGTCATAAAGAGCATCACCCAAAAGCTGCTCGCTGAGAAGAACCTTATGGGTTGCATCAAAAAAATTAATTCCTGAATCATAAGCCTTACGGATAATCAGGGCCGCATCATCAGCACCTGTACTATCCGTAAGCCTCATTGCCCCGAATGACACCCGAGAAACTAAAAGATTTGTTTTACCAAGTCTTATATATTCCACAAAAATTACCTTATAACAGGTTTATAATTTTTAATTGCTTTCTGGATAAAAGGAACCAAATCATCAAGTGCAACGCGTTCCTGAGCCATTGAATCACGGAAACGAACAGTTACAGTATTAAAGAGTTCGTTCTTTGAACCGTCGTCTTTCTTTTCCTGAATTGTATCGTAGTCTACAGTTACGCAGAATGGAGTTCCAACTTCATCCTGGCGGCGATAGCGCTTTCCAACAGTTCCAGAAGTATCATAATCAGTAACGAAATCTTCTTTAAGAATATGCTGGATTTCCTTTGCTTTTTCTGCAAGTCCGTCTTTTTTCATCAAAGGAAGAACTGCAACTGTAATAGGAGCAAGACGTGGATCAAGGTGAAGAACTGTTCTGTAGTCTTCTTTTCCGTCTGTTCCAACGTTTTCTTCTTCATAAGCTTCACAAAGGAACATAAGGAAGTTGCGGTTAAGACCAGCAGAAGTTTCAACAACATAAGGAATGTATTTTTTGTTTCCGTCTTCCTGGTCAATGTAAGACATATCCTTTTTAGAATATTCCATGTGCTGGCTAAGGTCAAAGTCAGTGCGGGAATGGATACCTTCAACCTCTTCAAATCCGATTGGGAAGTTGTAAGTGATATCGTAAGCGTCCTTAGCGTAGTGAGCGAGCTTGTCATGATGATGCCACTTGAGCTGTTTTTCTGGAATACCGTACTTTAAGTAGAAGTTCCAGCGTTCATTTCTCCAGCGTTCAAAAGTTTCATCTTCGGTTCCTGGTTTACAGAAATATTCCATTTCCATCTGTTCAAACTCACAGGTACGGAAAATAAAGTTCTTGAAAATGATTTCGTTACGGAAGGATTTACCAACCTGAGCTACACCAAAAGGCACCTTCATGCGGTTTGACTGAACAATGCTCTTGAAATCTGTAAAAATACCCTGACAGGTTTCAGGACGGAGATAAATAAGATGTGATTCATCTGCGATTGGTCCCTGGTAGGTTTTGAACATAAGGTTGAACTCGCGAACTGCGGTATATTTTTTATTTTTGCTTCCACAAGTTGGACAGTTGATATTTGCGTCGATGAAGGCTTTCATTTCTTCGTGAGTCATTGTATCAACTGGTTTTCCAGGATTAATATCTGGGTTTGCAGCAACAAAGTCTTCAATAAGTTTATCTGCTCTGTGGCGTGCCTGACATTCAAGACAGTCTACCATTGGATCTGAAAAGTGATCTACGTGACCAGATGCCTTCCAGGTTGTGTGATGCTGGAAAATTGCAGAATCAAGACCAACTACATCATCGTGAAGCTGAGTGATATAGTGCCACCATTCATTCTGGATGTTTCGTTTGAAATCAACACCTAAAGGACCATAATCCCATGCTCCAGCCTGACCACCATAGATTTCTGAAGCCTGATATACAAAGCCTCTTCTTTTACAAAGTGAAATGATTTTGTCTAATGTACACGCATGTGTATCTTTTTCGTTTGCCATTTTATACTTCCTTTACGACACCGGCTTGTGCCATTAATTGATATTTCTATTGACTGTATCATAAAAAGGCTTTTTGTTCAAATTCTTCCAGAGATTCTGCAAGCGGACTAAAGTTTTTTATTGACACTTAATTATTCCTGGCTTATAATTTTTAAAAAGGTGTTAGCAATGGAGCTTCCCCAAGTAATTGAAAAAGTTTTACCGGCCTTTGAACGGTATTATACAGTAAAAAAAGTATCGGACCCGCCCTTCTGTGCCCAAGCAGAATTCCGCTCTCATAATGAGCAGTATTTTCTTGTGCGCTCTGCTCATATCGCAGATATTGATTCCAATGAATTTGTTTATTTCGCAACAATTGAAAATCTGGATACCCGTGCCTTAGAAGAATTGACAAAACTCGCATGGGAAAAGGGACTTTCTCTGGTCAAACCTCATAGCGGTCACCGCAATTCTGATGTTACCCTTATTATCATTGCAGAAAAAGTTGATGACGAGGCAAAAGAAGCAATCAGAAAAACAAAGCTTTATAAATCCTATAAGTTCAGCTTCTGGGGATGGAGCAATTTTAAGCTTGCCGTTGTTGAAGTTGGAAATGATAATGGGATGAAAAATCAAGCTGAAAAACATGGCATTTATTACAACAGATTCGGTAAAGATTACCGTAAGCTGCTGGAAAAAAATATTTTTTGTTTGAAATCTTTTTAGGAGGAAAAAAAGATGACAGCATTACTTATCATTATTGCTGCGGTCGCTTTGCTTTTAGTCGGCTATATTTTCTATGGTTCCTGGCTTGCAAAGCAGTGGGGCATTGACCCTGCAAGGAAAACACCTGCTCACGAAAAAACTGACGGTGTTGATTACGTTCCGGCAAAACCAGCCGTTCTGATGGGACACCACTTCTCATCAATTGCAGGAGCTGGTCCTATTAACGGTCCTATTCAGGCTGCCGTTTTTGGTTGGGTTCCTGTATTCTTGTGGTGTGTAGTCGGAGGTATTTTCTTCGGCGGTCTTCAGGACTTTGGTTCTCTGTTTGCTTCTATTCGTCACGATGGAAAATCTGTAGGCGAAATCATCAAGGATTCAATGGGTTCAAAAGCAAAGAAACTCTTTATTATCTTTGCCCTTCTCGTTCTTATTCTTGTAATTGCTTCATTCGTAAACGTTGTTGCAGGAACTTTCTTTACTGCCGCTGATGCTGCAAAAACCTTTGGCTTTGTAAAAAATCCTACAGGCAATCAGTCAACAGCTATGATTTCTCTTCTTTTTATTGTCCTCGCTATCGTATATGGAATTATTACAAATAAATGTGGTCTAAAAACATTGCCAGCTACAATCATTGGAATTGTAGGAATTGTTCTTATTACAATTCTTGGTTTGAATGTTGGTTTTGCAATGACACGAACTGCATGGATTGTATTCATTGGTCTTTATATTGCAATTGCTTCCCTTGTTCCAGTTTGGATTTTGCTCCAGCCACGTGATTACCTTTCTTCATTCCTTTTGTATGCAATGATGCTTCTTGCTCTTATTGGAATTATTGGTTCTGCTTTCACAGGCAATGCAACCTTTACAATTCCTGCATTTACAGGATGGAAAACAGGAATTGGAACTATGTTCCCTGCCCTCTTCATTACAGTTGCATGCGGCGCTTGTTCTGGTTTCCACTCACTTATTTCTACTGGTACTTCTTCTAAACAGCTCGACAATGAAAGCCATGCTAAGGCTATCGGTTATGGTTCAATGCTTATTGAATCGGCTCTTGGTATTATTTCTTTGATTGCTGTTGGTATGGTATTTGATAAATACAAGAATGGCGGATTTGGT